>WGSR01000014.1 GCA_014871545.1 Collinsella sp.
CGATCTTCACGACGTCCTCGGTGTCCTCGCCATCGGCAAGCTCGGCGTACTTAGCCTCGATATCGGCGACGTAGTCCTCAATCTCGGAGTGCTCGGGATACGGGTTCTGGCCCGCCTCGAACAGGGAGGCACGCTTGGCCAGGCGGGTGGCGCGCTCGTCGTTGAGCGTCGATGCCTGATCGGCGGCGTTCTGGTTCTCTGCCATAAGTTAGCTCCTCAAACTAAAACGCTCCCCAGGATTCGGTCCCAGGGAGCGAAAACATACCTTTACGCGGGACCGTGGTCTAGCGTGCGATCTTGGCGATGGTGTAGACGCGAGTCTTGCCGGAAGGCGTAACGACCTCGACGGAATCACCCTCGCCGTGACCGATGATGGCGTGACCGACCGGAGACTCGTTGGAGATCTTGTGCTCGAGCGAGTTGGTCTCGGTGGTACCAACGAGCGTGACTTCCATGACCTCGCCGTTGGGATCAATCAGCGAAACGGTGGAACCGATGGAGACGGTCAGATCGCCCGTGGTGGCAGCAACCTGAGCGTTGGCGAGAATGGCCTGGATCTCGGCGATACGAGCAGCATTCTGGGCCTGCTTGTCCTTGGCGGCATCGTACTCGGAGTTCTCCGAAAGGTCGCCGAACGCGCGGGCTTCCTTGATGTCCTCGACGATCTCCTTGGCGTAATCGCCCTCACGCCAGGCGAGCTCCTCGACGAGCTTCTGGCGGCCCTCAGCGGTCAGTACGATCTGGCTTGCGTCCATACGGATATCTCCCCAACTCTGATCAAACGATCAACTGTCAACAAAACGAAAAAGACCGGCTAGCCTGCGGGCAAGCCGGTCAGGTGCTCACCCCAAAGGGATGGGACTACTCTGCGTCCGCGTCGCTGTCCTCTGCCTGCTTCTTCTTGGCAGCAGCGAGCTTGGCCTCGAGCTCAGCGATCTCCTTGTCCTCCTCGGACTGCTCGACCACAACCTCCTCGGCCTGCTTGGTCTCGGCCTTATCGTCGCCCTCCATACCCTCGCGGATATTCTTGACGGTAGAGCCGAGGGACTTGCCGAGCTTCGGCAGGTTCTTGGGCCCGAAGATAATCAGGACAACGACGAGAATAATGATGAGCTCAGGAGCCCTCAGTCCAAACATGTAGACCTCCACAATACAGCGAGACAAGCTCGAATGAGTATACCGCGGGTATCGCGGTATCACAACACTAGCTAAAAAAAGGGACCGCAAGAAGCGGTCCCTCCTCATGCTCTGGTCGGGTTGACTGGATTTGAACCAGCGACCCCTGCGTCCCGAACGCAGTGCTCTACCAAACTGAGCCACAACCCGTTAGCTCGACTATAGTAACAAAGATTTTCGCCGCGTGCTAGAGAAATTTTTATTTCTTTGGCGCGTCGATTTGAACCGTGTTGGGAATAAGCTCAGTCGCGCAGGCCCACCAGCCACTTTGCTGGGCAGCATCGGCAAGCCTTTCGGCCGTGGCAGTGGTGTCGCAAATGGCAAACGAGCAGGCACCCGATCCGCACACATCTACAGCAACGATTCCGTCCTGTTTACGCAGCCAGTCGAGGACCGTTTGAATCTGCGACTCCATCTGTGCGGAAATGACACCAAGGTTGTTATGGATGAGTGCATATGCCGTCTCGGCATCACCAGCACGCAAGGCAGAAGCTATCGCGCCGGGCTTGTCCGCAGGCACCGGGGCCTCGTCAAAACGTCGATAGGCTTCAATTGTCGAAACGCTTGCCTCGCGCGGCTTGACCAGCACGACGGGCTTCGCGGGCAGCGCGGGGTACTCAGTTGCCAGCACGTCTCCCCCACCTACGTAAAACGCAGGGCTCGCGTGCAAAAAGAACGGGACGTCGGCACCAATGCCCCGCGCAATGTCATCGAGCGCGGGGTCGGTGTGATCAATGCCCCAGAGCTCCGCCAAGGCGACAATGACCGCGGCCGCATCCGTCGAGGGGCCGCCCAAGCCGGCGCACAATGGGATGCGCTTCTCAATCGTCACGCAGATGTTTGCCTCGCGACCATAATGCTCGGCCATAGCAACCGCAGCCCGATACGCCGTATTCTTTTGCATGGGAAAATCTGATGCTGGAACCGTCTGAACGGTCAGCACCTGCGCCGGCGTGACCGTCACGGTATCGGAAAGACCGACGGCCGCCATCAGGGAATCGACCCTGTGGTAGCCGCGGTCATCGCGCTCGGTATGAACCCCCAGGTAGAGGTTAATCTTTGCCGGCGCGGAAAGAGTCAGGGACCGATCGGTCACCGTTAATGCTCCTCGAGCTGATTGCCGAGCGGGGTAAAGATGTGCTCGCCGCTCTCGGGGTCGAACAGCTCGACCTGACCGGTGAGCACATCGATATACTGGTAGGACTGACGCGACTTGCGGCCACGACGCTCGTCAACCTCGACAATGAAGACGGCCGGGTGGACGCTCTTGATGGTGCCCATGCGCTCGACGACGCGGGTACGGCCCATGTTGGCCTTCACCTTGACGCGATCGCCCACCATATCGGTCAGCTTCTCGTGGATGTCGTCGACGTGATTGACTTCCATCTCTTCCATGAACAGGGCCTCCAGAAGGTGCAATTCAAAAAGGGGATAATACCCCTAAGATAGACAAAACTCATATACTATAGCACCCTGTTGTGGCCATACGCAAGTAGCTAAAAAAGCCCCGTCCCAAAATTGGCTACTTACAGACTATCGGTGTCCAAGACGATGGTGAATGGGCCGTCGTTGACCAGGTCGACCTTCATGTCGGCGCCAAAGATACCGTGCGCCACATGTTCGACATCTTGACGAACGAGCGTCAGGAAGTACTCGTAGAGCTCGTTGGCAACATCGGGTGCGCCGGCATCCGTAAACGACGGACGGCGACCGTGGCGGCAGTCAGCGAACAGCGTGAACTGCGACACCACGAGCACCTCGCCGTCGACATCGGCAAGCGCCAAGTTGGTCTTGCCGTTCTCGTCCTCGTTGATACGCAGCCCGCGGAGCTTGCCCCACAGCTTGTCGGCCTCGGCACGCGTATCGCCATGGCCCACACCCAGCAGCACCAGGTAGCCGCGTCCAATGCGGCCCACGCACTCGCCGTCGACCGTCACGCCGGCGTTGAGCACGCGCTGCACCACCGCACGCATGGCCTACTCCTCGCCCGTCAGCTTGGCGGACAGATGCTCGAGCGCGTGGAAACGATGGCTGATGGCGTTCTTCTCGTCAGCCGTCAGCTCGGCCATGGTCTTGCCCGGCGTGTCGACCGGCAGGAACAGCGGGTCATAGCCAAAACCATGGTTGCCGCGGCCCTCGTGCGCGATAACGCCCTCGCAGGCGCCCTCGCCATAGGTAACCAGACCATCCGTGTCGATGAGCGCGACGACGCTCATAAAGCGCGCGGTGCGATCCTCGTCCGCCACGCCTTCCAGGTTAACGAGAAGCTTGGCGTTGTTGGCGGCATCGTCGCCGTGCACGCCCGCATAGCGCGCGCTATACACACCGGGCTCACCGTCCAGCGCGTCGACGACCAGGCCCGAATCGTCGGCAATGGCCATAAGGCCCGTCTCCTCAACCGCGGCTTGGGCCTTGATGATGGCGTTCTCCAAAAACGTCGTGCCGTTTTCCTCGGGATCCTCAAAATCACCCAGCTGGCCGAGCGCCACAAAGCGCACCTCGGGCATGACCTTGCCCAAAATGGCCTCGATCTCGGTGAGCTTATGAGCGTTTCCGGTTGCCACGACGATGGTCGCCGCCGGGTCGAGGGTGTCGATGTCGATCTTCTCAAGTGCCATAACTGGCCTCCTTGTCTCTATAGCAATACCGCGCCGAGGGCGACGGGGGCCTCTGCCTCTCCCCTCTCAATCAACGGCAGTCTTGTGTCTAGACGTCTCCGCAGATAAAACCTACCAAAATAAACCTGTCCCTATTTGGCAGGTTAGGCGATGGCTTGGCGCTGAAGCTCGATGAGCTCGGCGATACCCTTGTCGCCCAGGTCGAGCAGGGCGTTGAGGCGTTTGCGGTCGAAGGGCGCCTGCTCGCCGGTGCCCTGGAGCTCAATCATCTCACCGGTGTCGGTGGCGACGAGGTTCATGTCGACCTCGGCATGGCTGTCCTCGGAATAATCGAGGTCAAGCAGCGTATTGCCGTCGGCAACGCCCATGGAGATGGCAGCCACCTGGCCGATAAGCGGGATGCGCTCGATCTTGCCCGCCTCGACCCACATGGCGAGGGCGTCGCGCAGCGCCACCCAGGCGCCGGTGATGCTCGCTGTACGCGTGCCGCCATCGGCCTGAATCACGTCGCAGTCGACGGTAACGGTGTACTCGCCGAGTGCCTTCATATTGACGACGGTACGCAGGCTGCGACCGATGAGGCGCTCGATCTCCATGGAGCGGCCCTTGCGGTTGGCGTGCTCGCGCTTGCAGCGCTTGCCGGTCGACGCCGGCAGCATGGCGTATTCCGCGGTCACCCAGCCGGCCTTAGCTCCCTTTCGCCAGCCCGGCACGCCCTCCTCGATAGTGGCGGCGCACAGTACGCGCGTGTCACCGAACTCGGCCAAACACGAGCCGTGGGCGTGCTTCATGACGCCACGAGTGAGCTTGACGGGGCGCAGCTCATTGGCGGCACGGCCGTTGGCGCGGTTGACCTGCATATACTCCATAGAAATATCCTTTCGGCAAAAGGTGAAAGTGAGCCTTTGGTCGGTGACCTTGTATCTATTTCAGTTCGTCGATATCGATATGCTCAATGCTCTTGAGCGGCTGGCCAAAGATAAAGCTACCCGCCACCGCAAACTCGGCAATGTTATCGGCCGTCGTGGCAAAACGATGCTGCGGCTCGGCGGCGTCGCCCGCCAGCTGCTCGCGGCGCGTGAGGATATCGGTCAGCTCGCGCGTGGTCTCCTCGGCGGAGCTCACGACGCGCACCCCAGGCCCCAGCGCATGGCGGATAGGTCCCACCAACAGCGGGAAATGCGTACAGCCGAGCACCACGGTATCGATACCGTGGTCGCGCAGCGGCTCAACCGTGGCACCCACCAGCGCACGCACGGCAGGCGTATCGAAGATATCCTCGTTCTCAAGCCACTGTTCCTGCAGATGTGCACCCGAGGCAAGCTCGTGTTCGACAACCTCGACAAAGCTCGAGGCAGGACAGCCGTATACATCGACGCCGGCATCTAGATCCTGAATGGCGCGCGTGTAGGCGCCCGAGCGAATGGTGAGGTTGGTGGCGAGCACGCCCACGCGACGCGAGCGGGTGCTGTTGATTGCTGCACGGGCACCCGGCGCGATCACACCGATGACGGGAACGTCGAGCACCTGCTGGGCCAGACGCAAGGCCGCAGCGGTCGCCGTGTTGCAGGCGATGACCATAATCTTGACGTCGTGCTTCGAAAGCCAACGACCCGCCTGCAACGCAAACGAGCGCACCTCATCCTCGGTACGCGTGCCGTAGGGACAGCGCTTGGTGTCGCCAAAGTAGTAGACGGACTCGTGCGGCAGCGCCGTCGCGATGGCGCGCGCAACCGTCAGACCGCCCAAACCAGAATCGAACACGCCAATCGGGCGCGTGTCGCCTGCCGAATTCTCGATATCGGACATTACCTCACCAGTCTCTCTCGAAAAGACATGTCCAAGTGCGGCGGCGGCGCGCTACGAACGCGCCGCGACCAGCAGCTCTGCCGTCGCCGCCCAACCGTCGACAATTTTGCCACGCGTAACGAAAGCGTTCTCGCAAGCAGCCAGGAACTCGGGCGCGCCGGCGCTCGTCAGGCCATTCTCGACCAGGCAGAACGTGCCCACGTGATCGGCCATGTAGAAGTCGGACTCGGAATCGCCAAGCGCGAGCGTCTCCTCGCGCTCGATCCCTAGGTGCTCGCAGAAGCGCGCAATGGCGACGCCTTTGTTGAGGCCCGCGGGGTTGATGTTGAATGCGCGACCGTCCTCGACGCGATCGAGCTCGAGCGTCGTCGGCTTGGACAGATGCGTCAGGTGACCGTTGCAGGCCCACACCAGGCCGCAGCCGGCCTCGTCCAGGATGGCCTGAACCTCATCGTCGGGCACATCGCCGCGCATGCCGACGGTGACCTCACGGTACTTGTAGCCGGTCGACATGTCGTTGTGATACTCGATCTTGTGCGGCCAGCGGGCGAGGATCTTCTCGCACACGCCGGTCTGCTCGATCACCTGGTGCGGCGTGAGGCCGCAAGAGGGGTCGTAGGGCATGTCGCCGGTCAGATACTCCCAATCGTTGACTTTGAGGTCGTACATGACCAGGCCGCCCATCTCGCCGATGTAGGAGTTGAGACCGAGCACGCGCGCGTCCTCGTGGATCATGGTACGGTTGCGGCCAGAGGTGGGAACCACCTGAATACCAGCGCGAGCGAGCGCCACGACGGCCTCGACGAGTTTGGTCGAGGGGTTGCCGTCGTTGTCGCGCAGCACGCACGAGCCGGGTGCAAGCATCGTGGCATCCAGGTCGGTAAAGACGTACTTGACCTTGGCCAAGCGCTCGCGCATCTCGCCCGAAAGCTCAGCGACGGTCGGCAGGGTATTGTGGGACATGGTTACTCCGTTTACGTAGAAGGGTTTGGACTTGGACGGCATGTTTTGATTGAGGGAACACGCTTATGGCGACAGCGCACTCAGGGCGCCGCCGCCATCATGGTTCATTAGTCAAACTGGGTAACATCGATCAGGCGATTGGCCAGCGAAAGGTCGCTCTCGATGGGCACGAACTCGTCGCCCACGTGCATGAGCTCCTCGTCACCCTTTGCCAGCAGCAAGACAATGGTAGGAGCATCGGGGTTGACGTACTCCTCGCGCGCCGCCTTGAACGCCGCATGCACAGCGGCTTCGCGGTCGAGGATGATCTTGTTCGGCGTATCGTCGGGAACATGCTCGGCAAGCTCGCGACAGACCTTCATCGGGTCCTCGTGAGCCGGGTCCTCATTGGCAAAGATCATCAGGTCGGAATACGGTGCGGCCTCGCGCGGAAGCTGCTCGCGGCGCTCCTGCGCCTTGCCGCCGGCAGCGCCAAACACCGCGATGACCGGGCTGGCGGGAAACGCGCGCTTGACCGACGAGAAAAGCGAACGGAACGAAAGCTGGTTGTGCGCATAGTCGACGACGCAGATCACGCGGCCGTCCTTCGACTCCACGACCTCCATACGGCCCGGCACACGCAGTTTGGAGAGGCCCTTCTTGATAGCCTCGATACCGATGCCGATCTCGCGCGCGGCGGCGATAGCGACCAGCGCGTTCTCCACGTTAAAGTCGCCCGCGATGCCCAGCAGGACCTTCTCCCCCGCCTCGGACTCGTCGGCACACAGGCCATGCAAGTTGAACTCGATGCTAAAGCCGACCATGCGTACGTCGCTCGCCCACAGGCTCGCCTCGGGATGCTCGACGCCAACTGTCACCAAGCGCTCGGCCGTCGACGCTGCCTCCAGCACACGGTCGACCTCTTCGGTGCCCAGATTCACCACGGCAGTCTTTGCCTGGTCAAAGATCCTGAGTTTGCTCTCAAAATAATCCTCAAACGTGGGGTGTTCGATCGGCGAGATGTGGTCGCGGCCGATGTTGAGGAAGCACGCCACGTCAAACGGCAGATTCTCGACGCGTTGGTACTTGAGCGCCTGGCTCGAGACCTCCATGACCATGGACTGGCGACCGGACGTGCGGCAGTTGGCGATATGGCGCCAAACCTCGGGGGCCTCGGGCGTGGTGTTGGTGCTCTCGTAGCACTCGATACCATCGTCGGTACTCACCGAGCCGATCATGCCGCAGGACTCGCCCGCCGCCTTGATGATGGACTGGAGCATAAAAGCGGCCGTGGTCTTTCCCTTGGTGCCGGTGATGCCCACGATCTTGACGTCGTGGTCGGGACGGTCGTAGACCTCCGGCGGCAACAGGGCCATGGCCGTGCGAACACTATCAACAACCAGCATCGCAGCACCGCTCTCCTGCGCCAGCGGCTCCAGAGACTCGACCAGCGACTCCTCGCACACAAATGCGACGGCGCCCGCATCGAGCGCCATGCTCAAAAACGCGGGCTTAAAGGCAGCACCTTTACAGAAGAACACGTCACCTGCCGAGACCGCGCGCGAATCAAACGAGCAACCGGTCACGGCACGCTCGTCAACCTGCTCTGATGCGCGCAGCTCGCCGCACACATCGAGCAGCTTGGCAAGCGTATCGACCGTGGTCACGGTCGCGGAATCCGAATGGTGCATCTTTCACCTTTCTCAGCCATTTGGCAGGGACGGTTTTCATAGTAACTGAAACGTGCTCGCGCAAAAACGGCTCCCGGAGGAGCCGTTACGCGCAGGCATTCGTAGGCCGAGACTAGGCAGCCTGAACAGAAGGCTGGCCCTCGTCGATAAAGAAGCGCTTGTACCACACCAGGAACACGAGCGGCGTATAGATCTTGCGCTGGAAATCGCCCTTGCCCGCAAAGTGCAGATCGAGCAGGTGCATGAGCTCGTCGGTATTGAAGAACTCGCTTGCCCACGGCGCGGTGAAGTACTCCTTGACATAGTCGTACCACTTTTGCTCGCGCAGCCAGTAGACAATCGGCACCGGGAAGCCCACCTTGGGACGGGTGGCCCACTCATCGGGCAGCGACTTGTTGGCAGCGTGGCGGAGTACCTGCTTGTTGCCGTTCTCGTTGATGCGGTAGCGGTCGGGAATGTGCTCGGCGAACTCCATGACTTTGCGGTCCAGGAAGGGCACGCGCAGCTCCAGCGAGTGCGCCATGCACATCTTGTCGGCCTTGAGCAGAATGTCGCCCGGGAGCCACATGTTCATGTCCAGGTACTGTTTCTTGACCAGCTCGGGCTGACCCTTCACGCGCGCATAGATGGGAGCGGCAAGCTCGAAGGCGCCATCGCCGGTGTTGTACTCGGGCTTGAGCACGCCGTCGACCTCGCGCTCCGGCCATACCAGAGCCTGTCCCAGGAACGACTTCTCGGGGATCTCGGCACCCTTGACCAGGAAGTTATGTCCCTTGAAGTACGGCATATGCAGCGCCAGGTTACCGAGCGCGCGACGGACGGGCAGCGGCACCATCTTTTTGTACTTGCGCACCGGAACCGTGTCCTCGTAGTAGGCATAGCCGCCAAAGAGTTCGTCGGCGCCTTCGCCCGAAAGCACCACGGTGACGTCCTTGCGGGCCATCTCGGCCAAGAACCACAGCGGCACGGAAGACAGGTTGGACTGCGGCTCGTCCATGTGATACTGGATGTCCTCGAGCGCACCGAAGAACTCGTCGGCGGTAATCATCTTGCGAACGTTTTCGACGCCGAGCTTATCGGAAAGCTCCTTGGCGTAGTTGGTCTCGTTGAAGTTCTTGTAGTCAAAGCCCACCGAGAAGGTCTTGTCGGGCATGAGGCAAGCGGCGATGTAGCTGGAGTCGACGCCACCGGAGAGGAACGACGCGACCTTGACGTCGGCGATGCGATGGGCCTCGACGCTCTCGTGCACGACCTCGTCCAGCTCATCGACATACTCTTCGAACGGCTTCTCGACGGCAGAGTAATCGCAATCCCAGTAACGCTCGATGTTCATCTTGCCGGTCGGGATATCGACGGTAAAGTAGTGCGCCGGCGGCAGCTTGTAGACACCCTCGAAGAAGGTCTCCTCGGTTGCCGAATACTGCAGCGTCATGTACGGACGCAGAGCCTTTTTGTTGACCGCCTTGTGGAAGTGCGGGTAGTCCAGGAAGCTCTTGATCTCGGAACCAAAGAGCACGCCCGGAGCGCCGTCGCCCGCATCGGCCATGGGATAGTAGTAGAGCGGCTTGATGCCAAAGATGTCGCGGGCGCCAAAAAGCTTGTTCTTCTTTTTGTCCCAGATGACGAAGGCGTACATACCGCGCAGACGATCGAGTACGGCCTCGCCCCACTCCTCGTAGCCGTGCAGGAGGCTCTCGGTGTCGGCGCCGCAGTGGAACTTGTAGCCCTTGGCCTCGAGCTCGGAACGGAGTTCTTGGAAGTTGTAGATCTCGCCGTTGAAGACAATGACGACGCTACCGTCCTCGTTGGCCATGGGTTGGGCGCCAGCCTCGGTCAGGTCGAGGATCGACAAGCGGCGGAAGCCGAGGGCAACGCGGCCGTCGATAAACTGACCGCCCATGTCGGGACCGCGATGGACGATGCGGTCCATCATCTTGGTGAGCACCTCGGATTGGTTATCCGTCCCACCGACAAAACCGACAAAACCGCACATATACTATCCCCTCTGCTGTTGCTGGGCATCAAATCGAATCAGTAGCTTTTGAGTATACCCGAGGGCGTAAAGAGGGACGGAATGTTCAGGCAATCTCAACTGAATCAGCTCCGCTGTGACACGCGCCAGTTACCTTTAATGGATATGAGGTGAATGAGGCGATTGTTTTGCTATACTCTCTCCGCACGGGCGATTGGCGCAACGGTTAGCGCAGGTGCTTTACACGCACAAGGCTGGGGGTTCGAATCCCTCATCGCCCACCACTGATTTGATAGGCTCCCAGCAATGGGGGCCTTTCTTTTTTGGGCCCATCGCAGAGGGATTCGAACCCGACAGGGTGCGGAGCTGAGGAAACGCGAAGCGTTTTCCAGCGCAGCACGCGAGGAGCGGAGCGACGAAGCGGGACGCGGGCGGCGCCAGCCGCACGCGGACATCCCTCATCGCCCACCACTGAATTGTTAGGCCTCCAGCGATGGAGGCCTTTCCTTTTTCAGGCCCAGCGCATGGGATTCGAACCCGACAGGGTGCGGAGCTGAGGAAACGCGCAAGCGTTTTCCAGCGCAGCACGCGAGGGCCGTAGGCCCGAACCGAAAGCGGGCGGCGTCAGCCGCACGCGGACATCCCTCATCGCCCACCACTGATTTGATAGGCTCCCAGCAATGGGAGCCTTTCTTTTTTGGGCCCATCGCAGAGGGATTCGAACCCCACAGCTCACTCGTTTCAAGGGCAGTGGTCAAAAAATGCCAAATATGAGTACTGCTACCTCTTTTGTAACAGCATTTTCGAGGTCCCAAAGGGCAAATCTGACATCAAAGCAACGGCTAACGGTCCAGATGAGCATGTTTTCTGACAGCAAAACTGGACATATGCGGTCCAATTCGTCAAATTGTGTCTAATTTATATGCTACAGAATTAGTGCCCGTACTCATATTTGGCATTTTTTGACCAGAGGGACTTTTGACCATCGCAAATTAGCAACAAAACGGGCTCCGGATCGCCAAATCATGCCGCATATGACACACCCAGCAGTCCGGAACCCGGTCCAAATTGAATTATCGCACCGCGTTAGCCCAAGACACCCGACAGGATCTCGATCAGGCTGTCCACGTCGGCTTCCTCGCAGACGAGCGGCGGCAAGAAACGCAGCGTATGGGCACCCGTAGCGTTAATCACGACACCGGCGGCCAGCGCGCGGGCAACAATATCATGCGCATCGCCCGCAGCGTCATCCAAGTCGCATCCGAGCATCAGGCCGCGGCCACGAACCTCAACCACGTGCGGGAGCTTGGCGAGCTTTGCCTCCATATAGGCACCCACCTTGGCAGCATGCTCGGCATAATCGCCGCGCACAAGCGCGGAGAGCGTCGCGGCGCACGCCGCGACGGCCAAGCAGCTACCGCCAAAGGTCGAGCCGTGGTCGCCCGGCTTAAACACGTCGGCAATCTCCTTCTTTGCCACGACGGCACCCATGGGCACGCCATCCGCAATGCCCTTGGCAAGGCTCATGATGTCGGGCTCCACGCCATAGGTCTGGAACGCAAACGGCTTACCCGTGCGGAAGATGCCGCACTGGACCTCGTCGGCGATAAGCACGGCACCCACCTCGTGCACCAAGTCGCGCGCTGCCGCCATAAACTCCTCGGTCATGGGGTGCACGCCACTCTCACCCTGGATCGGCTCGAGCATCACGGCACAAATCTCGCTCCCCAGCTGCTTAAAGATCGCACGCAGCTCGTCCACATCGTTGGGCGTGCAGGCCACAAAGCCACCCGGCAGCGGACGGAAACTATCCTGCAGCCAATCCTGCATGGTGGCGGCAATGGTCTCGAGCGTACGGCCGTGAAAACCGCCGCGCATGCACACGATGGTGTTACCGCCGTTACCGGCACGCTTGGCGTACAGGCGCGCGAGCTTCATCGAGCCCTCGTTGGCCTCGGCGCCGGAGTTAGCAAAGAACGTCTCCCACACCTGCTCGCCCGCAGCCGGGGCACCAAGAGCAGCTGCCGTGGTCTCATCACCGGCGGCAATGGCATCGGCAAGCACGCGCGCACCATCTACGTCGTCGTTAGCAAGCTTGGACAGCAGCGCCGCGACCTGTCCACGCTGCTCGATGTAGAAGTAATTGGAGACATGCATGAGCTTTTTGGTCTGTGCCTCGAGCGCCGAGAGCACAGCCAGGTTGCCATGACCTAGGCTGCACACGCCGATGCCGGCAAGAAAGTCGAGGTACTCACGGCCATCGTCGCCGGTGAGCTTCATGCCGTGACCCTCGACAAACTCGACCGGAGAGCGGCCAAAGGTATGCATAACGTAATGGGATTCAAGCGATTGCTGAGCTGCAAGTGACATGGGATGCCTTTCGTTGAGCGCCGGACGGCGCAGACCTATGGGTGCAGGAATGGGGCGGCTGCGGGTCAGCTAGACCGTCTGAAGTTTCTCGACCTCGTCAAGGTTTTCGGTCAGACGCGCAGCAAACGTCGAAAGCGGATGCGGATGCGTATCGAACTCGTAAGCCGTCTCGGTGGAATGGATCACGGTGCCGACGCCGGCATCGGTTAGCAGCTCCAGGAGCAGCGAATGCGGCGTAGTACCGTTAATGATGTGGGCTCGGAACACGCCAGCGGTAAGCGCATCGACAGCCGCACGCAGCTTGGGAATCATGCCCTTATCGACCTCGTCGCCGTAGAGCATTTCGTTAACCTCGTCGAGTGTTAGGTTGGAGATAAGCGAGTCCTTGTCGCTAAAGTCCTTGTACAGGCCATCGACATCGGTCAAAAAGATCGCCTTATGTGCGTGGAGCGCCGCGGCAACGGCACCGGCGGCGGTATCGGCGTTGATGTTGAAGAAACCGCCGTCCTCCCCCGCCGCGACGGTAGCGATGACGGGGATGTACTCGCTATCGAGTAAGCGCTCGATATAGTCGGTGTTGACGTGCGTCACTTTGCCCACGCGACCGAGCTCGGGGTCGAGCGACTCGGCGATGAGCGTGCCGGCATCGCTGCCCGACACGCCCACGGCCAGGTTGCCGTGGTGGTTGATGGCAGCAACCAGCTCCTGGTTAACCTTGCCGCCCAGCACCTCGCGCACGATATCCATAGTCGCCGGCGTGGTCACGCGCTGGCCGTTCTTAAACTCGACGGGAATATCGTAATGGCTCAGCGCCTCGTTGATAGCCTTGCCGCCGCCGTGCACGATGACGGGGCGCATACCGATGATCTTGAGCAAAACGATGTCGCTCATCACGTCGCGGCGCAGCTGCTCATCAACCATGGCGGCTCCGCCATATTTGATAACAACCGTCTTGCCGGTCAGGTTCTTAATCCACGGCAGCGCTTCGAACAGCAGCTGCGCGGTTGCTTCGTTGGATTCGCTCGAACGACAATCGCGTGCGAATTTCATAATCTGCCTCGTCTTTCGTATCGTTATCGCGTCGTGCTCCGCTGTCCGCAATCGCGGCAAGATGCGCAGCGTGCCTGGAATCTAGGAACGGTAGTCGCCGTTGATGGAGATGTACTCATGCGTGAGGTCGCAGGTCCACACGGTCGTTGCCGCGTCGCCTGCGCCCAGGTCGGCCGAGACCACGATCTCGGACGCCTCGAAACGTCGTAGAGCCTCGTCCTCATCAAAGGGAACAGTCAGACCGCCGCGACAGACAGGCATGCCCATCATGTCGATGGAAACGTCTTCCTGATTAAACTTCACGCCGCACTTGCCAAGCGCCATAGCAACACGGCCCCAGTTGCAGTCGTGGCCGGCGATGCAGGTCTTAACGAGCGGCGAGTTGGCAACGGCGCGGGCGGCGATATCGGCCTCCTCGTCGTTCACGGCGCCGGTAACGTTGACCGTAACAAGCTTGGATGCGCCCTCGCCGTCGGCGGCGATGTTGCGCGCCAGGCTCTCGCACACCTCGTGCACGGCAAATGCCAACTCGTCAAAGGCATCGGAACCCTCGACGACAGGCTCGGCATCTGCGGCAGCGGCGCCGGAGGCAAGCATGATGCAGGTGTCGTTGGTCGAGGTGTCGGAATCGACCGTTACCTTGTTGAAGGTCTGCTTGACGGTGGAGAGCAACAGGGCGTGGAGCGCCGCCGGCTCGACGGGGGCATCAGTAGTGATAACTGCGATCATGGTGGCCATGTTGGGCATGATCATGCCCGAGCCCTTGCACATGCCGCCCACCGTATAAGCGTTGCCCGCATGGCCCGCGGCCTCACTGCGATAGCGAACGGCATACTCCTTGGAGTGTGTATCGGTCGTCATAATGGCACGGGCTGCATCGGCACCGCCATGGGCAGAAAGTGCCTCGTATGCGGACGGAACGGCTGTCTCAAACGTGTCGATCGGCAGAATCTGGCCAATCACGCCCGTGGAGGCAACCAGAATCTGCTGGGGCTCGCAGCCGATGACCTGCGACGCGATGTTGCATGTCTCGCGCGCACAGGCTAGGCCGGTCTCGCCCGTGGCGGCATTCGCATTGCCGGAGTTGATTGAAACACCGGCGATAATGCCATAGCCCTTGTCCGCACCGCCCAGGTTGGCACGGCTCACCTGCACGGGCGCCGCACAAAAGCGGTTGGTCGTAAACACGCCGGCGCCGGGACAGGGTTTATCAGGCACGACGAGCGCATAGTCCAAGCGCTCGGGATTCTTCCGGAATCCCGCATGGATGCCTGCGGCCTTAAAGCCGGCAGCCGCCGTAACGCCGCCCTCGACGGCGCGAATCTTGATATCAATCAGGTCGGTGTTCATCGTCCCTACGACTCCTTATATCAAACAAAAAAGCGGGCATCGGCTGGCACGCCATACCGGTCGCAACTACTAGACCAGCTTAAAAGTGGCGCCCAACTCGATACCCGACTACCAAATCGCTAACAATCGAATGTGCTACACCGGGCACGCCACTGTGAGCAAGCCTCGTCGCTCGTCAAAGCCAAAAACGATGTTGGCGCACTGGACCGCCTGGCCCGCAGCACCCTTGCACAAATTGTCGATGGCGCCCGTCGCCACCAGCACGCCTGCACGCTTGTTGAGCGCAAGGCCAATCTGGGCGGCATTGGTACCGACGACCGAAGCCGTCTTGGGCTGCTGGCCGGCATCGAGCACGCGCACAAAGGTGCGACCGGCGTAAAACTTCTTGTAATGGTCGACGACATCCTCAAGAACCAGCGCGTCGAGAGCCTGCGGCGCGAGCGGCATCGTCACCGTGGAAAGCAGGCCGCGCTTGAGCGGTGCCAAGTGCGGGGTGAAGACGATGCGGTCGGCCAGGCCGAGTATCTGCTCGATCTCGGGCGTATGACGATGCTTGCCCACGCCATAGGCTTCCAGGTTCTCGTCCGCGCTGCAAAAATGGGTGCGGGCGTTACAGGACTTGCCGGCACCCGTCACGCCGCTGATAGCGTCAACGATCACGGGACCGCTCTCGGCCACCCAGCCCGCACGCACGGCAGGAGCGGCTGCAAGGCTCGTTGCGGTGGGATAGCAGCCGGCGCAGGCGACCAACACGGGCTTTCCGGCGGCATGGCTGGAAGCAGCAGTCTCTAAGTCCTGACAGAACAGCTCGGGCAGGCCAAAAGCGCGGGTCTTGAGCAACTCGGGGCTCGTGTGCTCAGCGGCATACCATGCCTCAAAGACGGACGCGTCGCTCAGACGGTAATCGGCCGAAAGATCAAAGCAGGAAACGCCCGCGGCAAGCAGCGCGGGCACCTGTGCCATGGCAGCCGTGTGCGGCACGGCCAAAAATACCGCGTCACAGTTCTTGAGCTCGGGGGCATCATGCGTCGTGAAGACGAGATCGCTTACGCTGGTGAAGCTCGGGTACACCGCAGACAACGGCTGGCCGGCATCGGCGTTGGACGTAATG
>WGSR01000140.1 GCA_014871545.1 Collinsella sp.
ATGCTGCCGAGCACCTCGGGCTGGGGGCGCAGGTCGCTGCGCTTAACGTGGATGTTCGTGCGGCGGCTCTTGAGCCACACGAGCGCGAGGGCAACGCTGGCTGTCTGCGCGGTCACCGTGCCGAGCGCCGCGCCCACGGGGCCGAGCCCCATGTGGCCGATAAACAGAAAGTCGAGCGCGATGTTGATGATGCATGCCACGCCGATCACGTACATAGGCGAGCGCGAATCGCCTAGCCCGCGAAAGATGGCCGAGAGGATATTGTACGCGGCGATAAACGGAATGCCGACAAAGCAGATACGCAGGTAGGCGGCGGTGCCTTCGACCGCCTCGGGCGGCGTGCCAATGAGCGCCACGATCTGCGGGCACAGCGCAAGCAGGACGGCGGCCAGCACCACCGAGACACCCATAAAGAGCGTAATGGTGTTGCCGATGGCGGTCTCGGCGCGATCGAAGCGACGCGAACCCACGGCGTGGCCGACGACCACCGTCGTTCCCATGGCCAGGCCCACGAGCGCCACGGTAATCATATAGAGCGTCTGCGCGCCATTTGCCACGGCGGTGATGCCGGCAGCGCCGCTAAACTGCCCCATCATGTACAGGTCGGCCATGCCGTAGAGCATCTGCAAAAAGTACGAGAGCATATAGGGCAGGGCAAAGACCGCGATGGTCTTGAGGACATTGCCGCGTGTGAGGTCGTGTTCCATGGGCGGGGCACTTTCTGACTGGGTTTGTTTGCGTACCAGTGTAGTGAAAACCCTACAACGATTGTAGAGTCAAGGTTTGTGTTGGGTACCGGGCGAAAAAAGTCACGCTCCAAGCACGATGCTTTGGTCCCTCCGTGCGCCTCACCTCGCCTCAAACCATCACAACATTCGACGTTTTTTGCCAAAATCGGGAAAAGCATCGAATGTTGTGATGGTTTTTCTGCCACTCGACCGGGTGGAATCGCTTTCTTGCGCGCGAAGGTGTGCGGACCCGTGGGCAGGGGAATAAGGTTGGTTATCCGACTCCATTGGAGGGCTCATGGACCTGCCGATCGTCCTGTCCCATAAGACTGCCTGGCTGTACCACAACGTGGCGCGCCCATCCGAGCCGCTCTCGCGAGCAAGCAGCCTATACGATGAGGACTCGCTTGCTAACGAGGCAGAGCCGACCGCGGGCCTGCCCAAATTGGGGCTCGATGCCAAGGGGCTTAGGGCTTCAACGGCAGTTGGGATCGTTACCGACTATCTGGTTTCGCTCGGTATTCCACGAGAAGAGCTCGATCACATCGACACGCTTGTCAACTTCGATTTTGAGCGCTCGACGCCGGCTGGATTTAGGTGCCACGTGTTTGGGGCGCCGGTACCTCCAGGCCATCTTATCGAGGTGGCAGAGGGCCTTCTGGTGGTTGATGAGGCCATGTGCTTTGTCCAAGCGGGTTCGTGGATGAGCGAGCCCGAGCAGCTGGAATATGGCTACGAAATCTGCGCCCGATACCATTTGAATCATCTGTCGACAGGCGATTATATCGAGATGGGGCAGAGGTATACCGTCGCCGACTTGATTGCCTATTGCAATGAGAACCGATCTCGTCAGGGGGCTGTGCGCGCGGCCGCCGTGCTCAAGCGCGTGCACGATGGCGCGCGGTCGCCCATGGAGACGGCCACCGCAATCATGGTCGTAGCGAAACGTTCCCAGGGCGGGCTGGGATACGTCAAGATTGAGCTCAATCATCGGGTCGATGTTCCCAATGAGTTCAAATATCTCGCTAAGGCCGGGTATTTCGAGATTGACGTATATGCGCCTGCAAGCGGTACGGGGATTGAATACAACGGATCGGACCATCTTGATAAACAGCGCAGCGCCTCGGATGCGGAGCGTATGACCGTGCTGAGCGCTCTGGGCTTTAGGATGATCGTCCTCACCGGGACTCAGTTTGCCCACCAGCTGCAATTGCACCGGGCGATGAACGCCATCGCGCTTGCTATGGGTCTCAAGTGCGACCGAAGCGAAGCGTTCCAGAAACGTCAGAACGACCTGCGAGAATTCGTGATTCGGCACTGGGACGGCGGCCTTTAGGGGCGCTTTGGCCCTTCTACGGGGTGCCGTGGGCAGACAGACCATCACAACATTCGACGTTTTTTGCCAAAAACGGGAAAAGCATCGAATGTTGTGATGGTTTGTATGCTGAGGATGGGCTTGGAAAGTCCGTTTTGCTCGAAGCGACCTGTCCTGTCGTACGGGTGTCGGCATGATTCTCTCGTGGGGTATTATGTTTTCCGAAGAATAAAACGCCACGTGAGGGGAGGACTGCGTGGACGGGCACGTGCAACATGACGGCTTTGGCCGCGATATCAACTACCTGCGCATTGCCGTTACCGACAAGTGCAATTTCCGCTGCATTTACTGCATGCCGGCCGATGGCGTGGCGCCCCGCGTGCACGACGAGCTGCTCAGCGCCGAGGAAATCGCCCGCTTTGTGCGCTTGGTGGCGGGGGAGGGCATTCGCCGCGTACGCCTGACGGGCGGCGAGCCGCTGGTCAGCCGCCGTATCATTCCGCTCATTCGTGACATTCGCGCGATTCCGCAGATCGAGGACATCTCGCTCACCACCAACGGCGCCCTGCTGCCCAAGTTGGCGCCGCAGCTCAAAGATGCGGGGCTTAACCGCGTCAACATTTCGCTTGACACGCTCGACCCTACGCTCTTTGGAAAGATCACGCGCCTGGGTCGGCTCGAGCAGACCATGGCCGGCATCGACGCGGCGCTAGCTTGGGGCTTTGAGCCCGTTAAGGTCAACTGCGTTGTTGTGCGCCGGCTCAACCAGGATGTGGCGGCCCTTGCGCGGCTCACGCTCGACCGCCCCATCCACCTGCGCTTTATCGAATACATGCCCATCGGCGACGAGCACACGAGCTCGCATTGCGCTGTGGACCCGCATGCGCCCGCGCTCAATCCCGAGCTGTGGGACGCGAGCGATACCGTGCCGAGTGACGAGCTTCGGGCGTGCATCAATGCCGGGGCCGCCGCGGTGGGTCTGGGCGAGCTCGAGCCGCTCGACATCAACGACGCTCCTGCCGGCGCGGGCCCTGCGCGCTATTGGCACTTTCCGGGCGCGGCGGGAACGGTTGGCTTCATTAGCGCCATGTCCAACCATTTTTGTGCGAATTGCAACCGTCTGCGCCTGACGGCCGATGGCAACGTGCGTCCGTGCCTGTTCAGCGATGCCGAGTATTCGGTGCGCGAGGCGCTGCGCCGTGGTGATGATATGCAGGTACTTTCGATTTGGCGCGATGCCGTGGCCCACAAACCGCAGGAACACGCGATAATTGAGGGCACGCAACGATTTATGTCCCAAATCGGAGGATGATCATATGGCCAAGAGCAGGTACGCCGATGCCACCAAGGCCGCTCGCAGGGCCGCGATGTCTGCCCACAAAGTCACAGCTGCGGCGAATGCTGGCAACGCCGACGCGTCCGTGCAGCCGACTGCCAACACTGCCGTCGAGCCCACCCGTGATGCCCGCCGCGACGAGCTGACACACGTGGACGCCAAGGGCGAGGTTCGCATGGTCGACGTGTCCGACAAGGCCGAGACCCATCGCATTGCCATCGCCGAGGGCACCATCCTCATGCACCCCGAGACGCAAGCCATGGTGCTGCAGGACCGCGCCAAAAAGGGCGACGTGCTTGCCTGCGCACGCGTGGCGGGCATCATGGCCATCAAGCGCACGAGCGACATCATTCCCATGTGCCATCCGTTGCTCATTACCAAGAGCAAGTGCGACATTGCGCCCATCGCTCCGGCGGGGACGCCGGCCGAGGACGTGCCCGAGGGCTGGGCGCCGGCGCGCACAGACGGGCAGGTTGGCTTTCACGTACTGGTCACGGCGGGCGTGACGGGCAAGACGGGTATCGAGATGGAGGCGTTGACCGGCGCGAGTGCCGCGTGTCTGACCATCTACGACATGTGCAAGGCGGTCGATCGCGGCATGGAGATTGTCGACGTGCGCCTGCTGCACAAGGAGGGCGGCCGCTCTGGCGTGTGGGATCGTGCCGAGCGACAGGCTGCTGCTGTCGAAGCCGTGGGTGCCGCGAGCAACGTGCCCGCGGGCGCGCCCGTCGCCGTTGCGCCTGCAGCTCCGGCCCCGGCCGTCCCTGCGATCGCGTTTATCGGCTACCAAAACTCGGGCAAGACCACGCTTGTCGAGAAGGTTATCGCCGAGCTCACCCGCCGCGGCCTGCGCGTGGGTTCGCTCAAGCATCATGGGCATCACGGCTTTGATATTGATGTGCCCGCTAAGGACACCTGGCGCCATCACCAGGCCGGATCCAAGCACGTGGGACTCATCTGCGCCACGCGTTGGGCGGAGTACGCTGACACGCGCGAGGAGGACGAGATGCCCGCGCGCGAGCTGCTGTCGCGCTACAACGATGTCGACGTGGTGATCATCGA
>WGSR01000141.1 GCA_014871545.1 Collinsella sp.
GGGGCACACTACCGTCAGCCGGGTACTCCATGATGGCAGTCGCGATCTTAGTTCCGCCGATATCGACAGAGCAGACGTACTTGTTCTCCATGTCGCTCTCCTTAGGAGATAAAAAACAACTACAGGAAATGCGCCGTCAGGCTAGCCGTCACAGCGCGGAAAAGGTTTTCCAGGTGCCCGAGATCGCCAAGAAACCGTGTGACCATTGATCTAATGGGTCATGGCCGCACGGTTGAACGGCGAGGTCGGGTGCCCGGGGAAGCTTTACAGGAGACCGTTGTCCTGGAGGACCTTCTTAATCGCCTCGACGTTCTCGCCGGTCATGGCCTTCACCGGGCGCGGCATGGTCGGGCTGTCGAAGATACCCATGAGGTTCATAGCGGTCTTGAAGGCGCCGACGCCACCGGCATAGCCCTGGACGCCCGAGGTGACATCCCAGATGTGCGAAATCTCATTGAGGCGATCCTGCTCGGCCTTGACGGTAGCCCAGTCACCAGCCTGAGCGGCCTTCCACTGACGCACGTAGCCCTCGGGCTCAACGTTGGCGAGACCCGGGACGGAACCGTCGGCGCCACCGAGGTAGGCGCCGTCGACAACAACCTCGTGGCCGGTGAGAATGCTCATCGGATGGCCGTTCTTTTCGTTCTCCTGAACGAGGTAGCGGAACGAGATGTCATCACCCGAGGAATCCTTGACGCCGGCCAGAACGCCCTCGGCGCCGAGCTTGGCAAGGAGCTTCCAGGGGAGCTTGGTGTGAACGCAGACGGGAATGTCATAGGCAAAGATGGGCAGGTCGAGCTCCTCGTGCAGGATGCGGAAGTGCTCCTCGACCTCGGTCATGCCCTGCAGGGCATAGAACGGGCAGGTGGCGACGAGAGCATCGGCGCCCAGCTCCTGGGCGACCTTGCCGTGCTCGATCATGCGCTCGGTCTCGGTATCGATGATGCCGACCAGAACAGGCACACGGTGGTCGACGATACGAACGGCCTCGGCGATAATCTGGCGACGGCGCTCGTCGGTGGAGAAGACGACCTCGCCCGAGGATCCCAAGAAGAACAGGCCATCGACGCCGGCGTCGATCATGCGGTTGATGCTGCGCTCAAAGGAGGCAACGTCGAGCTGGTGATCTTCGGTATCGGGAACAACGACGGGAGGGATAACGCCGGTGAATTTCTGAGTTGCCACAAGAATCTCCTTAGCTGTCTGGCGGGCGACCCTATGCCACCCACTCTTGTTGGCAGTGTCCAGGCCGTCTAGGCCAAAGAACACGAGTAGAACGTTTGGTTAAAAAAGTCGACGACTTCGTTTTCGAACGCATTAATGCGCTCGTGAGCGTATTTTGCATAGATGATATGCCTCCGGTCACACTCAAGACCGTTGAATACGGCAAACTGATCCTTGGGATCGCTCACGGTATCCATAAGCGATGTGCCCATGAGCACCGATCCGCGCACCCGAGACGACAGCGCCTCGAGGCCGCCAGGAAGCGGATTGGCAACCGCCGTGCAGGCGAGGCCCCGCTCGTCCAGAGCAGAAACCGCCAGCGCGACTCCGCCGCCAAGACCCTCGCCCCATGCAAAGATGCGGTCGGGGTCCATGCCATCAAGATTGCGCGCCACCTTCGCCAGCGCGCAACCCCAACGGACGCGCTCGACAAAAGCGGGCGAAGAAATCTCCCGCTGCAGGTCGTCCGCACCAGCAACATCGTCATCCAGCGCGAGGACGGCATACCCCATGGCGGCAAATCTCGTCATGTGATGCCAGCCGCGCACAGGCCGATCGATGTCGTGGAACATCAGGCACAACGGCACGCGCTCAGATACTCGGGCACGACCGACAGGCTCGATCAAACGAGCGTGAATCGCATCGTCACCGCGCTCAAAGGACACCTCCGAGTAACGGGCGCAGGGGTTAACAAAGTCAATCGCCGTAATGGCCAGGCCTTGAATCTTAAGATTCGAAGCGCATGTCTCTAAATCAGAAACATCTGCTTGGACATCACCGCGCCAGTCCCGATATTCTGCGAGCCTTGACGAAACCGTTCCAGGAATTCCCACGAGTCCGGGGACAATCAGCTCGTCAACATTGCTCTCGCACTTAGACATGAGTCTCCCCTCCCTTGCAGAAAAACGGAATGATCAGATCGTCAAAATCCTGAATCTCCTCGTGGCCAAAGCCTTCAAAGAACTCATGACGCTTTTCGCAGGTCAGATTGTTATAGACCGCAAACTGCGTCGCTGGCGGACAGACGATATCGGCTGTGCCGGTGCCAAACAGCACGGGGCATTTGACCATAGGGGCAAAGTTCTTGGAATCGAAGTACGCCAGCTTGGCATAGGCTTCGTCAATACGAGTCGAGTCCTCGTCAAACCAGCGAGACCAATAGCGCAGGCCCTCGTAGGCAATGTCGTCGGCATCCAAATCCCAGACCAGGCGGAAATCTGACAGGAAGGGATAGAGGATGGCGGCGCGATTGATAAGCTCGCTGTTAAGTGCACAGGTCGCAATGCCCAAACCGCCGCCCTGCGACGCGCCGTTCACAAACACACGGGCAAGATCGATGCCCTCGAGCTCGCGAACGATACGGCACAGGATGCGAATATCTTGGTGCAAGCGGACATAGTAGAGGTTGGCCGGGTCGCCGTCGATACCGGCGACGATATGCCCGGCAACCGTTGTGCCCTCAAATCCACCAATGTCCTCGGAGGGACCTCCTTGGCCGGGGCAGTCGAGGGCGATGAGTGCCATGCCCATGCCCGCAAACGACGCCTGCTCAAACCAGCTGCGGCTTGCACCCGGATACCCATGGAACTGAAGTACCAATGGCACGGGCTCGTCCGAGACGGGTTTAAGGTACTTGGCATGCAGGCGAGCGCCACACATACCGGTATACCAGAGGTCGAAAAGCTGGCAGGTCGCGGCATCGGTGACCGATGCCGTCTCGATCGCGTAGTCAAGCCCGACAGCGTCGGCCTCGGCCATGCGATCCTTCCAAAAGAGATCGAAATCTGATGGACGGGGCATGGCGCCTCGATATTCACCAAATTGATGTTGTAGCTCCTGAGCACTTGGCATGGCTCGTGAACCCAACCTTTCGAAATCGCAACGGAGGTGCGCCCGGCAAGGGAACCGGGCGCCCGGGGGGGGGGCGCACGGGAGGGAAAGCGAGGCTACTCGCCGAGCTTGGGATGCAGCAGCGACGGCGCAGCGCCGAGCAGCATCTTGGTGTAGGGGTCCTGGGGGTGCTGGAAGACCTGCTTGGCCTCGCCCTGCTCGACGATCTTGCCGCCATTCATAACGATGATGTCGTCAGAGATATAGCGGACCGTCTGGATGTCATGGCTGATGAACACCATGGCCAGGCCGAGCTCCTTCTTAAGGTCGGTCAGCAGGTTCAGAATCTGCGCGCGGACCGAAACGTCCAGAGCCGAGGTGGGCTCGTCGGCGATGATGGCATCGGGGTTCAGCGACAGAGCACGGGCAATTGCGACGCGCTGACGCTGGCCGCCCGAAAGCTGGCCGGGAAGAACCTCGGCAGCGGAGCTGGGCAGACCGGTGAGCTCCAAGAGTTCCTTGACGCGCTTCTCCTGCTCGGCCTCGGTACCCAGGTTGTGGACGCGCATGGGGTCGAGCAGCTGCTCGCGAACGACCATGCGGGGGTTGAGCGCCGTGGCCGGGTTCTGGAACACGACCGAGATGACGCGACCCATGTGGCGACGGTCCTCGGCGGTACGTTTGGTAACGTCCTTGCCCTTAAAGTAGACCTTGCCGCTCGTGGGGGCCTGCAGGCCGCACATGACGTTAGCGGTGGTGGACTTACCGCAACCGGACTCGCCGACGATGCCAATCGTCTGACCGGGCATGAGCTTAATCGTTACACCCTGGACGGCGTGAACCAGGTTGGGGTGCAGAATCGAGCCGGTACGGGTCCTAAAGGTGACGTGGACGTCATCAAGGAAGATGATCGGCTCGACGCCGTTTACTGCGGTCTCGCTCATCTACATCACCTCCGCGTGAGGGGTCAAACCATTTGCCTTGAGCACCTCGTCGGGGAGCTCGGAATAGAAGTGCTCGGTGCCGGGCACGCGCTTGAAGACCGGACGGGTGTCCAGGCCAATACGCGGGTGGCTCGAGCGGGGCGCGAAGCGATCGCCCTTGGGGAAATCGCGCGGGCTCGGAACGGCGCCGGGCACCTGGTGCAGGCGGCCCGAACCGCTCTCGATGGACAGAACGGAACCCAGAAGACCGCGGGTGTACTCGTGGATCGGGTTAGTGAGCAGCTCCTTGGTGGGCGCCTGCTCGATAACCTGGCCAGCGTACATAACCGTGATGTTATGGGCGACCTCGGCGACCAGAGCCAGGTCATGCGAAACGAAGATCATGGCAAAGCCGAGCTTGGCCTGAAGATCGTTGAGCAGCTTGATGACCT
>WGSR01000142.1 GCA_014871545.1 Collinsella sp.
GGGCATCGGTAAAGGCGAGCTCGGTGGCGGCGTCGGCGTAACGGTCGAGAATCGAGGGGGCATCGTCCGAATCGGACGCACCAGGAGCCTCGATGGGCACCGAGGTATAGGCCGAAGACGATTCCATGGCCTCCAGCACCTCATCGACCGTCACGTCCAAGTACTCAGCGATTTCCTCAACCTTAGGCGAGCGCTGTAGCTCGTTGGTGAGCTTATCGGTAGCCTGGTTGACCTTGGCCGAGAGCTCCTGCAAGCGACGGGGCACGCGCACGCTCCAGCCCTTGTCGCGGAAGTGACGCTTAATCTCGCCCAAGATGGTAGGCGTGGCAAACGTGGTGAACTCGAGTCCGCGCTCAGGGTCAAAGCGGTCGATAGCCTTGAGCAGGCCCAAATAACCAACCTGCATCAGGTCATCGAGCGGCTCGCCGCGGTTCTTAAACTTGTTGGCAAGAAACCTTACCAGGTTCATGTGGGACATGACGAGCTGCTCGCGTGCGTCCGGGTCACCGGTCTCTTTATAGCGACGAAACAGCTCGCGGGTTTTCTCCTTGTCCCAAGCGGTCTTACCGCTCCGGGAACGTTCGGTCATATTAGATATCCGCCTTGAGGTCGAGGGAAAGCGTCAGGGGCGCCGCAGTCTTTTCGTAGGAGTCGCACACGCTCGCCAAAATGAGCTCGGCATACACAGCGGCCTGGTCATCCTCGTCGACGGTGGCCTGGTCGCCAAAGGTAAAGGTCATGCCAACGTGAGATTCGTCGACATCGAATTTGATCGAGATGTCATCGGAATCAACAGCCGTGCAGCCGAAAATAAATGCTTCCTCGGCAGCCATACGAATGTCCTCGATGCGATCGACGGACATGGAGCAGAGCGCACCGACATTTGCCGCCGTCATGCGCACAAGGCGCGCCAGACGCGGGTCGCCGGCAACGGTCAGCGTAATGGGGCAAGTTGCTTCGCTACTCATCGCAGGACTCCTCAGAGGTCTCGGCGGGCGTGTAGGTGTAATACTGGGCTGCTTTAGCAGCAGGCTTCTGTGCATCATTGTCACCAGCAGCGACATCGTCCCCGGCTTCGCCAATCAGGACACGCTCGGTCGGCTGCTCGGCTTCTTCGGCAGCGGAAAGCTTGCACTCAGCGTCGGCCGCGGGAGCCTTCACCTTGTTAAAGAGTTTCTGCACGGCACCTGCCGCAGAATCAGTCACGCTCGACACAGCATTGCTGGCCTCGGCCATGCTACCGGTGACCTCAGAAATGTCGCGAACCACGGCTTCGACCTCTACGAGATTGGAGGTAAGGGCATCAACTGCCGTCTTGCTCGACTTAAGCAGCGGCTCCATCTGGGCAAGCGCCGGCGTAAGCTCATCGACAGCGCCATCGAGCTTTGCCACCACAGGCTGAGCCTCGGCGATGGTGTTGTTGAGGTCGTTAACGGTCTTATCGAGCGAGTCGACAACGGTGCGGGTCTTGCGCAGGGTAAGCGCGAGCTCAACGATGGCCCACACGCCGGCAACAGCGAGCAGCAGCAGGGCGATTTGAATGGGACTCATACAAGCCTCCCAAAGGAATCGATATACAGACGGTTTCCATGGTACCCCAAAGGGGACCGAACATGCCATGAGCAGCAACGTGGGACAAAATTATCAGCAGCTACTTCGGTGCATTCCCGCTGCGGTCGCGTTCACTTTGCTCTACGCGCCATTCTTCCCAACCGCGGCCGGCAGGCTGCCAAAATGCACCGCGTTCCAAGCCTTCGGGCAAATAGCGCTGATCGACCCAGCCTTCGGGATAATCGTGCGGATACTTATACACACCGTATTCATCGCTGCCCGGGCGATGGCGATCGCGCAGGTAGCTGGGCACCTCGCGAAGACCACTGCTGTGGATATCGGCTAGCGCCGCATCGATCGAGGCCTCGCACGCATTGGACTTGGGCGCCAAGCACACATAGAGCGCAGCTTGTGCAAGGTTAATGCGACATTCAGGATAGCCAATAACTTCAGCAGATTTAAAGGCAGCATGCGCCACCAAAAGCGCCTGCGGGTCGGCGTTGCCAACATCCTCAGAAGCGTGAATCATAATGCGGCGAGCGATAAACTTAGGATCCTCCCCAGCATCGATCATGCGCGCGAGCCAATAGATCGTGGCATCGGGGTCGCTACCGCGCATAGACTTAATAAACGCACTGATGATGTCGTAGTGCATGTCGCCGTTTTTGTCATACGTAAAGCCGCGACGCGGGTTGGCGATCTTCACGTCATCCACGGTGATGGGATAGCGCTCCCCCGCCGCAGGCGCTGGCGTTCCCTCGGTATCGGGACGCGTGACGGCAATCTCGCTCGCAAGCTCAAGCGTCGTGAGCGCCGAGCGAGCGTCACCCGCTGCCAGCGTGCAAATGGTCTTGACCGTATCCTCATCGGCCGAGAACTTACCGTTCAAACCCTGCGGTGCCTCAAGCGCACGTTCAATAAGCGTGGCGATATCCTCATCCTTCAGATGCTCAAGCTCCACGACGCGACCACGTGAGAGCAGTGCCGAGTTGACCTCGAAGTACGGGTTCTCTGTCGTAGCGCCAATCATAATGACGGTACGGTTCTCAACTGCATGCAGCAAGGCATCCTGCTGCGACTTAGAGAAGCGGTGAATCTCATCGATGAATAGAATGGTGCGGCGGTCGTACGTATTCAGGCGCGTCTTGGCCTCATCAATCACACGACGCAGGTCCTTCACGGTACCCGTGACGGCGCTGACCTCGACAAACTCGCTCTTGGTATGGTTGGCGATAATGTGGGCCAGCGTCGTCTTGCCCGTACCGGCAGGCCCGTACAGAATCACGCTCGAAAGCACGTCGTGCTCGATCGCGGCACGCAGCCATGAACCCTTACCGACGGCCTTTTGCTGGCCCACGTACTCGTCGAGCGAATTGGGGCGCATGCGCACCGCAAGCGGCGCATTCTGAAAGGAACGCTCGCGCGTCGAAGCAGAAAAAAGGTCGTCCATAGCCATCCCGTGTATCAATCAAAAACGTTTTCCACTAACAGTATACCGAATTTATACGAACTACCGTTCGTTAATATAGGTACGGTACGGAAACTTCAATCCCGGAAACAGCTTGCTCGTGAGCTCGCAGAAATAACCGTCCGTCATGCTCGCAATGTAATCCACGACCGCCTGGTCCTTATCGTTCTGCCAGGCATAGGCGCGATCGTAGTAGGAAAGCTGCTGCTCGATGCGAGAAATGTGGTGCTTAAAGATATACGAAGACTCGTCACCTTCGTTTATATCCTGAAGGCAACGATCGTAAAGCTTTTCGAAGGCTTCGCGCAGCTCCACCTCGGAATCGCCTTCGATACCGCCCTTGCTATAGATCTTCTCGTAGTTCTCGCGCTTGGCTCGGCGGATTTCCTCAAACAGGTCCTCGCTCATCTCGATGCGCGGCTTACCATAGCTGTGCTCAACGATATCGATGGAGGCATGCGTGAGGATCCAACTGTTGTAGGCACCGCCCCGGCCATCATCAAAAGCGTCGGGTGACAGCAGGCCCGCCGCGATCGCATCCTGACGGTCACGACCGACGTAGGCAAGAATATCCGAGATGCGAACGACGCAGCCCTCGAGCGTCATGGGACGCAGATGCCCAATTGCGCTATAGCCCGTGGCAATGCAATCCTCAACCGTCTGGTCAAACTGGTCAAAGGAGCTCATGTCCGAGAGCTCAAACACACGCTGCTCGTACTCGCCGTTATGGCATAGCACGCCGTCGAGCGTCTGGAGCGACACGTTGCGGCCGTACAGTGTGTCGAGCACGCGGACCGACTGCACGTTATGGAAAAAATAACGCCCCGTACGCTCATGATAGATATCGTTGAGGAAGCGCTCGCCGGCATGGCCGAAAGGCGTGTGTCCCAAGTCGTGACCCAGGCCAATCGCCTCGATCAGATCGCAATTGAGCCCCAGGGCGCGACCGATATCGCGCGCAATGCGCGAGACAAGCTGCACGTGCAAACCGCGGCGTGACAGATCGTCATTGCTACGGAAGCTAAAGACCTGCGTTTTGCCTGCATAACGGGTGTACGCCGGAAGATGAAGTATCTTTTCGGTATCGCGCATAAACGCCGGACGCATAAGCGTGCCTTTGTCGGCGGCGCGATCAATACGACGAATGACCTGATCGTCGTTGCAACGATACGGGTTGACATAGCCCGAAGCACGATCGGCGGCAATGCGCTCGACAAGTTCGGGCGACAACGCTGAGGGAATACGGTCCATGCGCGCCTTAATGACGGCCGTTTCTTGATTAGATTCCATGGCATGCTCCTTAAGAAGGATGCGCAATCGGTTACAAAGTGCAGCCCACGACCTCGATTATGGCAAAAATCGGCACTAAAAACGGGAGCAAT
>WGSR01000143.1 GCA_014871545.1 Collinsella sp.
ATAAGAAATCTTATATGAATTGACTTAGATTTTGTATATTCCGGCCCATAAGGGGATACACTACATCCTGAAAGACAAGCCGAAACACCGCTCGGCAGACCGCCGAGTCGGTGCAAACGCACAAGAGAGAGGGAATTTCTAATGGGCAAGATTCTTGGTATCGACCTTGGTACTACTAACTCCGCAATGGCCGTTCTCGAGGGCGGTTCTCCGACCATTATCGTGAACGCCGAGGGCGACCGCACCACCCCGTCCGTCGTGGGCTTCCGTGCCGACGGCGACCGCGTCGTGGGTAAGGCCGCTAAGAACCAGGCTGTCACCAACCCCAAGAACACCGTGTTCTCCATCAAGCGCTTCATGGGCCGCAAGTACTCCGAGTGCACCTCCGAGATCAAGACCGTGCCGTATGAGGTCAAGGAGGGTCAGGGTGGCCGTGCCGTCGTCGACATCGAGGGCAAGGATTACACCGCTGAGCAGGTGAGCGCCATGACGCTCGCAAAGATGAAGGCCGACGCCGAGAAGTATCTGGGCGAGACCGTCACCGACGCCGTCATCACCGTTCCGGCCTACTTCAACGACGCCCAGCGTCAGGCCACCAAGGACGCCGGTAAGATCGCCGGCCTCAACGTCAAGCGTATCGTCAACGAGCCGACCGCTGCTGCTCTGGCCTATGGCCTGGACAAGCAGGGCACCGACCAGCGCATTCTGGTCTTCGACCTGGGCGGCGGTACCTTCGACGTCTCCATCCTCGACCTCGCCGACGGCGTGTTTGAGGTTCTGTCCACCTCGGGCGACAACCACCTGGGCGGCGACGACTGGGATCAGCGCGTCATCGACTGGATGGCCGATAAGTTCCAGCAGGAGAACGGTGTCGACCTGCGTCAGGACCCCATGGCCCTGCAGCGTCTGAAGGAGGCCGCCGAGAACGCCAAGAAGGAGCTCTCCGCTGCCCAGCAGACCACCATCAACCTGCCGTTCATCACCATGAACCAGTCCGGCCCGCTGCACCTCAACTACACGCTGACCCGCGCCGAGTTCGAGAAGATCACCCGCGACCTGCTCGAGCGCTGCAAGCAGCCTGTCACCAACGCCCTGCGCGACGCCAAGCTTAAGCTCTCCGATCTGACCGAGGTCATCCTCGTCGGCGGCTCCACCCGTATGCCCGCTGTCCAGGAGCTCGTCAAGACCATGACCGGCAAGCAGCCCAACATGTCCGTGAACCCCGACGAGGTCGTTGCCGACGGTGCTGCCGTCCAGGGCGGCGTGCTCACCGGCGACGTCGAGGGCATCCTGCTGCTCGACGTTACCCCGCTGTCGCTGGGCGTCGAGACCATGGGCGGCATCATGACCAAGATGATCGACCGCAACACCACGATCCCGACCTCCAAGACCGAGGTCTACTCCACCGCTGCCGACAACCAGACCAGCGTCGAGATCAACGTGCTCCAGGGCGAGCGCGAGCTTGCTCGCGATAACAAGTCGCTCGGTAAGTTCCAGCTGACCGGCATCCCGGCTGCCCGCCGCGGCGTGCCGCAGATCGAGGTCACCTTCGACATCGACGCCAACGGCATCGTCAAGGTCTCCGCTAAGGACAAGGGCACCGGCAAGGAACAGCAGATCACCATTTCCGGCTCCACCGCGCTTTCCGACGACGAAGTCGATCGCATGGTCAAGGACGCCGAGGCTCATGCCGAGGAGGACAAGAAGCAGAAGGAAGAGGTCGAGGTCCGCAACCAGACCGACAGCCTGTGCTACTCCACCGAGCAGACCCTCAACGAGCTCGGTGACAAGGTTTCCGCCGACGTGAAGTCCAAGGCCGAGGCCGCTATCGCCGACGCCAAGAAGGCGCTCGAGGGCTCTGACGTCGAGGCCATCAAGGCCGCCGGCGAGTCCCTGCAGTCCGTGGCCTACGAGCTGGCCCAGGTTGTCTACGCCGACGCTCAGCAGCAGACCGACGGTGCCGCCGGTGCCCAGCCTGCCGATGATGACGTCGTCGACGCCGACTACGAGGTTGTGGACGACGAGGACAAGTAATCATGTCCGCCCGTAAAGCTCGCACGGAGGCGGCCGCCGTTGGTGCCGCCCCCGTTGACTCTGAGGAGAAGGACGTGAAGATTCCCGTAGAGGCCGTCGACGATACCGAGGTCAATGAGGCCCCGGCCGTCGAGGCTGCCGAGAACCAGGTAGAGGATTTCAACAAGGAGGCGACGATGACCGAGGACGAGATGGTGGAAGCCGCTATCCGCGCCGGTGAGGAAGCCGCCGACAACGACTTTAAGCTCAAGTTCGAGCAGGCCCAAAAGGAGCTCGCCGACGTGCGCAGCGAGCTCGATGCTGCGGCAGAGGCCCAGAAGGCCGCCGAGGACAAGGCAAAGGACGCCACCGAGCGCACCGCCCGTCTGCAGGCCGACTGGGAGAACTTCCGTCGCCGCACTGCCAACGAGCGCATCGCCGAGCGCGAGCGCGCGACCGAGAAGCTCGTCACTGCGCTGCTGCCGGTGGTCGACGATATCGAGCGTGCGATCGACCATGCCCGCAGCCAGGAGCTTGCCGACGACTTTAAGCAGTTCGTCGACGGCGTCGACGCGGTGCATGCCAAACTGCTCGATGTGTTTGCGCACGAGGGCGTTGAGCCCATCGACCCCAAGGGCGAGGCGTTCAATCCGCTCGAGCACCAGGCCGTGGGTCGCGTCGAGGACGCGTCGCAGTACGACGAGACTGTCAACGACGTGTACCAGAAGGGCTACCGCATGGCGGACCGCATCCTGCGTTCCGCGATGGTGACGGTGACCTACGGTGGCGAGAAGCGCCCCGCACCGGAGCCCGAAGCGGCGCCCGAGGATGCCGCGGCCGATACGGCCGAGAGCACCGAGGAGTAATTGAGAAGGGCCCCGGGGCAACACCCGGGGCCCTTTCTGGCCTAGTGCCATATGAAAGTATGAGCCGCCGCCCGCTGGGCGGCGGATGAAACAGGAGAGGAGCTACGATGGCTGCAGGCAAAACCTTCTATGACATCCTGGGCGTATCCAAGAGCGCCTCCGACAAAGAGATCAAGAGCGCGTTTCGCAAGCTCGCGCAAAAATATCACCCCGATGCCGGCGGCGACGAGGCCAAGTTCAAGGAGATCAGCGAGGCCTACGAGACGCTTTCGGACGAGAAGAAGCGCAAAGAGTACGACCAGATGCTCATGTTTGGCGGCATGCCGGGCGCGGGCGGCGCGTATGGCGGCGGCTACGGTGCCGGCGCGGGTGCCAGCGGCTGGGGCGACATCTTCGACAGCATCTTTAGCGGCAACGGCGCCTGGGGCAGCGATTGGGGCTCGGGCTTTGCCGGGGCTGCGGGCGCTGCCGGTGCCGGCGCGGGTCGCAGCCGTGCTCGCAAGGGCGGCGACCTGTCGCTGACCGTCGATGTGACGGCCGAGGACGCGTTTCGCGGCGTGACGCACAAAGTCACCTATCGCATTCCCTCGACAGGCGAGCAGCAGACCATTGCGGTCTCGGTGCCCGCGGGCGCGGTCGACGGCGGCAAGCTACGCTACAAGCGTCGCGGCGAGTATGGCGTTGCCGGCGGCGAGCGCGGCGACCTGGTCGTGACCACGCATGTGGAGGAGCACCCGCTGTTTAAGCGTAAAGGTGCCGACGTGACCATGGAGGTACCGGTCTCGGTCTATGAGGCGGCGCTCGGCTGCACGGTGGACGTGCCGACGCCCGGTGGTGCGACGGTTCGTCTGAAGGTGCCCGCGGGTACCCAGACGGGCAAGAAGTTCCGCTTTAAGGAGATGGGCGCGCCCGACGTTAAGCATCGCGGGCGCACCGGTGCACTGCTTGTCGAGATCAAGGTGCAGGTCCCCACGAACCTATCCGATGATGAGCGCGACGCCATGGCCAAGTTGCGTGAGGCCGACACGCGCGACTACCGCGAGAAGGTCAACCGTTACAAGGCGACGTACTAGGGCGGTCGTGGCGCACGCCCGCGCCCGCGGGCTTATGATGGACGATAACGAGACGGAAAGGGGTCAGGTAGCATGGCCGAGGACAATAGGAACAAACCGCTGTACATGATCAGCGTGGCGGCCGAGCTGACCGGCATGCATCCGCAGACTCTGCGCGTCTACGAGTCCAAGGGCCTGGTGAACCCCCAGCGCTCGGGCGGCAACACGCGTCTGTATTCGCGTGCCGATATCGAGCGCCTGGAGCTCATCAACCAGCTGACCGACGAGGGCATTAACCTTGCCGGCGTGGTGCGCATCCTTGATATGAAGGAGCGTGCCGAGGAGCGCGAGCGCGAGAATGAAAAGCTCCGTGCTCGCGTGCGCCAGCTCGAGGACGAGCTGCACGAGTACAAGATGCAGAAGAAGATCACCGCCCTGGCCCCGCGCGACGGCTC
>WGSR01000144.1 GCA_014871545.1 Collinsella sp.
GTATGCCGATTTTGGTCCTCAACATCGATGGCGAGGACACCGTCAAGCGCGCGCTTTCGGGTGAGCCCGTCGGCACGCTCGTCTATCAGGAGGATTAAGCATGGCAGATAACATCACCGCCCATATGGACAAGTCGCTCGAGTCCCTCAAGCATAACTTCTCCAAGGTCCGTACCGGCCGCGCCAATGCCAACATTCTGTCCGACATCACCGTCGATTATTACGGTGTTCCCACGCCGGTCACGCAGGTTGCCGCCGTCAAGACCCCCGAGGCCCACATGCTGCTCATCGAGCCGTGGGACAAGGCACTCATCAATGCTATCGTCAAGGCCATCGGCGCTTCCGATCTGGGTATTACCCCCAACTCCGATGGCACCGTCGTTCGTCTTCCGTTCCCGGCTCCCACTGAGGAGCGCCGTCGCGAGCTCGTCAAGGAGTGCCGCGAGTACGCCGAGCAGGCCAAGGTGTCTATCCGTAACATCCGTCGCGACTTCAACAACAAGCTCGAGCGCGATGAGGAGCTCACCGAGGACGATGTCCGTCGCGAGCAGGCCAAGGTCCAGAAGCACACCGATGAGTATGTCGCCAAGGTCGAGGAGCTTCTGAAGGAAAAAGAAGCCGAGGTCATGGAGATCTAAGGTGCAATACGACGAGCATAAACTGGTCGAGTACTTTGCCGACGCCCCTGCGGGCGTCGGTTTTTCCGACCTTGACCTCAATAACATTCCGCACCATATCTCGTGCATCATGGACGGCAACGGTCGCTGGGCCACGTCGCGCGGTCTTGCGCGCACTGAGGGCCACAAGGCGGGTATCGTCTCCCTTCGTGAGATTATTACCGCCTGCGTGCGTCTGGGCGTCGACGTGCTTTCTGCCTATGCGTTTTCGACCGAAAACTGGAATCGCCCTCAGCACGAAGTCAACGTTCTGATGCACCTGTTTGCCAAGACGTTCATCGACGAGCTGCCGCTTCTGAAGCGCGAAAACGTGCGCGTTGTCTTTTTGGGTGACATTTCCGCGCTGCCCAAGAAGACCCGCGACGTTTTTGAACGCGGTCTTGCTGAGTGCGCCGATCACACCGGCATGACGCTGGCGCTTGCCGTCAACTACGGCGCGCGTGCCGAGATTACCCGCGCTGTCCGTCAGATCGCACTCGACGCTGCCGCCGGTAAGATCGATCCTGCCGCAATTGATGACGACATGGTGGCTTCCCACCTCTATACCGCCGGCCTTCCCGATCCTGAGCTTGTGATTCGCACTTCTGGTGAGCTGCGCCTTTCGAACTATCTGCTGTGGCAGGTGGCTTATTCCGAATTCTACGTCACCGATACCTATTGGCCCGACTTTGATCGTTGGGGCCTTGTCGACGCCATTTTGGCCTATCAGGGCCGTGACCGTAGGTTTGGTGGTCTGAGCAAGACCGAGGAGGCTTAATCGTGTCCGATCGTCCCAAGGCAACTGCTCCCAAGACATCTGAGCGCAAGGCTGTCGCTGCGGGAGCGCCCGCAGCGAAGAATGGCACCGGTTCGTGGCTTGCGGGCTTTATCACCCGTGCCGCCGCCGGTATCGTTTACGCCGTTGTCTTTATCCTGTGCCTGGTTTTGGGTATCGTGCCCACGGCCATCTTTGTTTCTGTCATGAGCGGTCTGTGCTGCTATGAGTTTTTCCGTATGACGAGGCTCGATGGCAAGATGGCTAACGAGCGCATGGGTATCGCTGCCGCCGTACTCTTTCCGCTGTCGGCGTTGGGCGATTCGATGTTGCTGAATGCCCTGCTTTTTGCCCTGATGCTCGCTGTGGGCATTTGGTATGTCTGGTCGCCGCGTACCCGCATCTCTGATGTGGCCGTGACGCTCATGGGTCCCATCTACACTGGCTTTATGCTGTCGGCTATCGTGCTGCTGCGCGATGCCGTGCCCGGTTTTGCCGGCGCCTTGCTTTCGGTGGGCGTTTGCGCGTCCCTTTGGGTCTCCGATTCGTTTGCCTACATCGTGGGCAGCCGTATCGGCAAGCACAAGATGGTTCCCAAGATCTCTCCTAAAAAGAGCTGGGAGGGATTTGTCGGCGGCATTCTGGGCTCGGTTTTGATTTGGCTCATCCTGTGGGCGACGCACTTCTACAAACTCAGCCTGCCCTATGCGCTGCTGTGCGGCTTGGTCGTGTCCATCCTGGGCGTTATCGGCGACCTCATTGAGTCGCGCATCAAGCGTGGCGTGGGCGTCAAGGATTCCGGCAACCTTATCCCGGGCCATGGCGGCATGCTCGACCGTAGCGACTCGCTTATCTTTGGCTGCATTACCGCGCAGCTGCTTTTGATGATCGGGGGCGTGCTGTAATGTCATTCCAGACGACGTATGGCTCCGATGGACGCCTTCGTGTTGCCATCCTGGGTTGTACGGGCTCTATCGGCACGCAGGCACTCGACGTGTGCCGTCAGCATGCCGATCGACTGCAGGTAACGGCGCTGTCCGTCAATTCCAGCACCTCGGAGCTCGTTGCCGCCGCCCGCGAGTTCTCGGTTCCGGCGGTTGCCGTGGCCGATGTCGCTCATGGCGATGACGCCGTGCTGCAGGAGTTGCCCGAGGGAACGAAGCTCGGCGTTGGCGCGCAGGCGGTTTGCGAGCTCGCGCGTCGCGACGATGTCGACTGCGTGCTCGTCGCTATTGTGGGCGCCGCCGGTCTCGAGGCGAGCCATGCGGCCTTGACCTCGGATAAGCGTCTTGCCCTTGCCAACAAGGAGTCCCTCGTCGTCGGCGGCGACTTGCTTATGCCGTTGGCGCAACCGGGCCAGCTTATTCCAGTCGACTCTGAGCACTCCGCCATCTACCAGTGCTATCTGGGGGAGAACCCACGCGAGGCTCATTGTATTTGGCTCACCTGCTCGGGCGGTCCGTTCTTTGGCCGCACCCGCGACGAGCTCAATCGCGTGACGCGTGCCGATGCCCTCGCACATCCCACGTGGGCCATGGGCGCCAAGATCACCATCGACTCCGCCACCCTCATGAACAAGGGCCTGGAGCGCATTGAGGCCATGCATCTGTTTAACTGCGACCTCGATTTCTTTAACGTGGTCGTGCAGCGTCAGTCCAAGATTCACTCTATGGTCGAGTTTGCCGACGGCTCCGTGATGGCGCATCTCGGTGCTTCCGACATGCGTATTCCCATCCAGTTCGCGTTCTCGTATCCCGAGCGTTGGGATACCCCGGCGCCTCGTATCGATTTTCGCGAGCTGGGACAGCTCACGTTTGATGCTGCCGACATGGATACCTTCCGCTGTCTGGCACTGGCCGAGCGTGCCGGCAAGACGGGTGGCACCATGCCGTGCGTGCTTAATGCTGCCAACGAGGTCGCCGTCGATGCCTTCCTGCACGATGGCTGCAGCTTTACCGATATCGATCGCATTGTGGAATCCTGCATGGATGCCCACGATATGCAGGCGGTCGAATCGTTTGAGCAGCTTCGCGACATCGATGCGTGGGCGCGTGAAAAAGCTGCGCAGGTGCTCGCCGCAACCCGTTCCTAACCCATAAGGATTGCTTTTTCGTTTTATGGATACTGTTCTGAGCGTTCTCTCATCGGTCTTTTGGGGCCTGCTGATGCTTTCCGTCCTCGTGTTTTTGCACGAGGGCGGCCACTTTTTGGCGGCGCGTGCCTGCGGCGTCCGTGTGACCGAGTTCTTTTTGGGCCTGCCGTGCCGCTTTGACATCCATTACACGTCGCGTCGCATTGGAACCAAGTTTGGCGTGACCCCGCTGCTGCTGGGTGGCTACGCTGCCATCTGCGGTATGGATCCGACCGACGTCTCGTGCGCCGATCGCGTGCTCGCGGCTATCTATCGTCATGGTCGCGTGACCGTGGCCGACCTTGCCGCCGAGCTCGAGCTATCCGAGGAGGATGTGCTTGAGGCATGCGCCTTGCTCTTGGGTTGGGGTTCTATCGCGCCTTGGCATGAGGAAGGGGAGAAGCCCTCGCCGAGCTACTATCCCACCAAGTATCAGACGCTGCCGCGAGACGTGGCGGGTTACACCACCTTTGACGGCCGCCGTTTCGATCGAGAGCATGCGACTACCGAGGGCGATGTGTGGGAGCTGCCGTGCGGCGAAGCCGAGTTCCTTGCGCAAGAGCGTTCGCATACCTATCTGGGCCAGGGTTTTCTCAAGCGCGCCTTTATGCTGCTCGCGGGCATTCTCGTCAATATCCTGACGGGCTTTTTGCTGCTTATGAGCATCTACTCTATTGCGGGTGTCACCGTGCCGATGGATACCAACGTGATCGGTCAGGTTGACGAGGGGTCTATTGCCGCCAAGGCGGGTATCGAGGGCGGCGACGCGATCCTTTCGGTTGACGGAGTATCGTGCTCTACCTGGA
>WGSR01000145.1 GCA_014871545.1 Collinsella sp.
GGCCTTGTTGTCGGAATGCACGTTGACGAGCACCTGCGGGTACTTCTTCATGATGCCGGAAAGATCGGTGAGGGTACGACCGGTGCGCTTGAGCACGGCCAGCAGCTGCAGAGCCGTCACCAGGCCGTCGCCGGTGGTGTTGTGCTCCAGGAAGATGATGTGGCCGGACTGTTCGCCGCCGATGACGGCGCCGTCCGCGAGCATGCGCTCCAGAACGTAGCGGTCGCCCACGGCGGTCTGGACCATCTCGAAGCCCTGCTCCTTCATAGCGATGGAGAAGCCCAGGTTGCACATGACGGTCGAAACGATCTCGGAGTTAGCGAGCTTGCCGCGAGCGGCGAGGTCAGAACCGCAGATAGCCAGGATGTAGTCACCGTCGATCTCATTGCCCTCGCTGTCCACGAACAGCACGCGATCGGCGTCGCCGTCGTGGGCCAGGCCGATGTCAGCATGGGTGCGCAGCACGAGCTCGCGCAGGGGCTCGAGGTGCGTAGAGCCGCACTCGACATTGATGTCGGTACCGCAATAATCGGTGTTGATAGCGTGCACCGTGGCACCCAGGCGCTGCAGCGCGGCGGGCGTAGTCTGGCAGGAAGCACCGTGACCGCAGTCGACGGCAACGACCAGGCCGTCGAGCCTCAGGCCATCAAGCGTATCGATGGCGTGGTCGACGTATGCCTTGCGAGCGTCCTTCATCTTGATGATGTGGCCCACACCGGCACCGGTCGGCAGCGTGTCGGCAGCCATGGCTTCCTCGGACATGACCCAGGCGCTGATCTCTTCCTCGACAGCGTCGGGAAGCTTCATACCCTTGCGGCTAAAGAACTTGATGCCGTTGAACTCCGGCGGATTATGCGAAGCAGAGATGACGATGCCGCCGTCGAGCTCGTTTTGAACAGTGAGCAGTGCCACGGCAGGCGTGGGGATGACGCCGCAGCAATGCGGGCGGCCGCCCTCGGCCATAATGCCGGCGGTCAGAGCGCTCTCGAGCATGGTGCCCGAAAGGCGCGTGTCACGGCCGATGCAGATGTCCGGGCCAAGGAACTTGGTCGCCGCGCGGCCCAGGCGAAACGCGAGGTCGCACGAGAGGTCGGCATTGGCGACGCCACGGACGCCGTCGGTACCGAAAATGTTCTGGGGCATAGGATCGCTCCTTCCCTAGCAGGCGATATGCAACCGCCCACCCTAGTCGAAAAAGAAAAGCGGGACCCGCCGAGGAATCGGCAGGCCCCGCTTGTACATTGTATCTCGAAAGGAGATAAAACCTTAGCGCTTGGAGAACTGGGGAGCGCGGCGGGCCTTCTTGAGGCCGTACTTCTTGCGCTCGACCACGCGAGCATCGCGCGTAAGGAAACCGGCCTTCTTGAGGTCAGCACGGTAGTCGCCAGCGTTCAGAAGAGCGCGAGCGATGCCCAGGCGCAGAGCGCCGGACTGACCGGAGATGCCGCCGCCATCGCACAGAGCGATAACGTCGAACTGACCGGCGGTGTCGGTCACCTTGAAGGGAGCAAGGGCGTTCTCAACGAGCTGATGACGGCCGAAATACTGCTCGGCGTCACGCTTGTTGATGGTCACCTTGCCGGTGCCGGGGACGAGACGGACGCGGGCGACGGCGTTCTTACGACGGCCGGTACCCTGGTAGACAACGGTGTTCTCAGCCATCTTTAAGCCTCCAGCTCAATCTTCGTGGGGTTCTGGGCAGCATGCGGATGCTCGGCACCAGCGTAGACCTTAAGCTTGGTCATCTGGGCACGGCCGAGGGTGGTCTTGGGCAGCATACCGCGAACGGCGCGCTCGATGACCTTCTCCGGGTGCTTCTCCATAGCCTGGCGGAAGCTCTCAGCCTTGAGGCCGCCGTTGTAGCCGCTGTGGCGATAATAGGTCTTCGTGTCGGCCTTGTTACCGGTAAGCTGGACCTTATCGGCGTTGATGACGACAACGAAGTCGCCGCAGTCGCTGTTGGGCGTGAACTGGGGCTTGTTCTTACCGCGCAGGATCATTGCGATCTGGGTGGCAAGACGGCCCAGGACAGCACCATCGGCGTCGACGAGAACCCAGTTGCGCTGGACCTCGCCCTGCTTGGCGTAGTGAGTCGATTTCGAAATCACTTAGACTCCTCCATGTACAGTACGTGTTGTTACAGAGATTCACGGGGCTCTGCAAGTAACCCGTCCATATTACCCCGCTCGCCGTACGAGTCAACAGGTATTTTGGCTCCGACCAGAGTTTCTGCACATGTCATCCACGAGCCGTGATTTTCCAGCTCTTTAGCTGTTGTCATTTTTTGAGGGTTCGCCGTCGCTAGCGTTCAACGAACTCTTGGATTTCCGCGAGCAGGCGCTTTGCCTCCTGACGGCCCTGGATATACAGGTCCAAAAGCTTTGCCGAATCGTGCTCGACATGGCCGACCTCGACCGGCTTTTGCGGAGCGACGACCAGCGCACGGCCCTCGCGCTCATACTTCCACAGGTGCATGCGCTGGATGTTGTAACGGTCGTGGCGCGTCTCGATAGCCTCGAGCAGATAGGGGTAGTCGGCATAGCGGGCGCGCGCGGCCGGCAAAAACTCGTAGGGCTTTTTCTCGTACGAGCGGTCCTGCGTGACGATGACGACCGCACGGTCGAAGCCCGCCTCCTCCAGCACATGCTCGATAGGAACCGAATCGGCCACGCCGCCGTCGACGTATTTGTGCCCGTCTATCTCGACCGGCGGTGTCACCAGCGGCAACGAGGTCGATGCGCGCACAGCGTCGAGGTCGAGCACGGCGCTTTTGACCGGGAGGTACGTGGCGGTTCCAAAGAGCATGTCCGTCGCGACGGCGTACATCTCGATGGGGCTCGCATCGAACGTCTCGTTGTCAAAGGGGTCCAGGCGGTCCTGGACATCGTTGAAGATAAAATCGTAGCCGACGATAGAGCCCGTGGCCGCAAACGACGCGGCGCCCATGAAGCGGTTGTCGTTACAGAAAGCCAGGTTGATGCGGTTGGCACGGCCGATCTGGTGCGATTTGTAGTTCACGCCGTTGAGGGCGCCGGCCGATACACCGTAGACAGCCGGAATCTCGACGCCAGCCTCCATGAGAACGTCGAGCACGCCTGCGGTAAATTGCCCGCGAAAGCTACCGCCCTCCAGGACGAGCGCGACCTTGCCGGCGTTCTTTGCCTTATCTTCTGCAGTCATATTGACCTCCTGCGATTGCGTTTTGGCTTTCTTCTACCCAGTTTTGAGATAGAGAGCGCACAGGTTTTGGAGTTGAGGAGATGGAGCGGAAAGCGCGTCCCACCCCGCGCCGCCGCGACGTTTTCCTAACGCTCGCGCCCTGCATAGAGTTCGATTCTCCGCGGTACGGACTAGAAATAAAAAGGCAGGTAGATACGAATATCTACCTGCCTGTTACTTATGGTGGAGGCGCGGAGAATCGAACTCCGGTCCACGAAAGCCCCCTGATTGGCATCTCCAAGCTCAGTCGCTGGTTTTATCTCGGATGCTTTGCGCGCAGCGACACGCTCGCGGCGTCCTAACCGGTTCAGTCTTAGCCTGCGCTATACCGATTACGTGCGCAGGAGCATTCCCCTAAAATGACGTCGCGCCGGTGTCGGGGAAATCACCGGGTTGACGCGCCGCTATAAACTAAGCAGCGAGAGCCATAGGCTCAAAAGAAGAGTTGTTGTCAATTCAATTTGACGGTACCCCTGTTTAACGAGGCGAGGAGACCTCGGCTTGCTTCCTCTCTCAGAGCTGTCGTGTCGAAACCAGTCGCCCCCGAATGTCGGGAAAGTCTGGATGGTATTGGGCACGAGCACCCAACACCCGTCGACTTTTCAAGGAACATACGGAGCGAGCCCCGCTTGTGGAGTGCTATCTTACCACGTTCTGAAAGCGGACAGCCGTTCTATGCACGAGCTGTGAAGACCCCAATGTGCGCCGCACTTCGCACTTTTGCTACCGATCGCGTCACGTATATTTTCGCCAAGCAAAATTGACCCATCGAAAGGAACGTTATGGATACCAAGCAGCAACTCGTCAATGCCCTCGCAGGCCTGGGCTCAACCATTACCGAAGCTATGGATGTCATCGAAGGCTTTGTTCCCTGCGGACATCCCGCCCTCACGGTATCGAACGCACTCGCCGCGCTGGACGCTGACGATGATGCGGCTCTCGCCCAGCAGCTTGAGACCGTCGAGGGCTTTATCGACCACGTGAGTGAGAACCGCGGCGTGGCCGCCTATCACGGCATCGAGGTCGAGCTCGCGGGTCCCAAAGCCGATCTGTTCGCAGCAATCCGCGAGGTAGGCGCCCTTATGCAGACCGCAGGCGTCAAGAACACCCAGGTCAACGAGTGGGTCTACCGCAGTCTGGCAGCACT
>WGSR01000146.1 GCA_014871545.1 Collinsella sp.
GCGACTATCTCAACGCTCCGCTCAACAAGGAGGAGTACGAGGCCTTTATCGAGGCGCTCACCACGGCCGACCGCGTGGTGCTCAAGGACTTTGAGGGCGGCGATCTGTTCCAGGCCTGCCAGCCTGCCGAGGAGGTTGCGCGCACCGGCAAGGACGCCATTCGCTTTGGCGCCATGAAGCCCGTCGGCCTCACCGACCCGCGTACCGGACGTCGCCCTTGGGCGGCGATTCAGCTGCGTGCCGAGAACAAGGAGAAGACCGCCTATAACCTGGTGGGCTTCCAGACCAACCTGACCTTTGGCGAGCAGAAGCGCGTCTTCCATATGGTGCCGGGCCTGGAGAACGCTGAGTTCTTCCGCTACGGTGTCATGCACCGCAATACCTTTGTCGACGCCCCGCACGTGCTCGATGGCACCTTTGCCGTGCCCGGTACCGGCGTGCGCCTGGCCGGTCAGATCACCGGCACCGAGGGGTACATGGAAGCCGTGGCGACCGGTCTGCTCGCGGCGCTCAACACCTATGCAGAGGCTATCGGCGCCGATTCCGTCGAGTTGCCCCGCGTGGGCGCCCTGGGTGCGCTCGTGGGCTATGCGACCGATCCTGCCACCGTGGGCTATCAGCCCATGCATGTCAACTTTGGCCTGGTGCCGCCGCTCGAGGACGGTAAGCGCCGCAGCAAGCGCGACCGCTATCAGGCCTATGCGGACCGTGCGCTCGAGGCCCTCGATGCCTACTTGGCCACGCGTTCCGACTTGTTTGGAGGCGACCGGTCATAGCCTTTGACCTGTACGACACCGTCGACTCTTTTATCGCCTATATCGCACGCGTTGAGGGGCTTTCTCCCAACACGGTGACGGCCTATGGCTCGAGACTGGAGCGCTTTGCTGCCTGGTGCGAGCGCGAGGATATTGATGCTTTCGCTGCCGACGTGCGCACCATTCGTCGCTATCTTGCTGAGCTTTCGCGTGAGCAGGTGGCTCCCCGAACGCTTGCGGCGCACCTGTCGGCTATCCGATCTCTCTATCGCTGGATGGCTGCCGAGGGGATTGTCGAGGGCGATGCGGTCTCGGCGATCGCGTCGCCCAAGCTGCCGCGTGACCTGCCGGGCGTCCTTACGACCCAGCAGGTCGAGGCGCTGCTCAAGACGCCTGATACCTCAACACCCGCGGGACTGCGCGATGCGGCGATGCTCGAGTTGCTCTATGCCTCGGGTGCCCGCATCTCAGAGCTTGCGGCGCTCAATGTGGAATCCATCTCATGGTCCGAGCGCACGCTGCGCCTGTGGGGCAAGGGGAGCAAGGAGCGTATCGTCCCTCTGTATCGTCGTGCGCTCGATGTGACGCGTCTCTATATTGAAGAGGGGAGGCCGGAGTTGCTCGCTCGGGCAAAGCGCCGCGACCTCGCTACCGGGCCGCATCCGCTGCTTATATCGGCGCGCGGCAATCGCATGAGCGCCGCGATGCTTCGGCGGCGGTTCCATACGCTGGCGACGCTCGCCGGCATTCCGGCTGACATCGCCCCGCATGCGATGCGCCATACCTTTGCGACCGACTTGCTCGAGGGCGGTGCGGACCTGCGCTCGGTTCAAGAGCTGCTAGGTCATGCGAGCCTGTCCACGACGCAGATCTACACGCATCTCACACCCGATCGGCTTAAACGTGCCGTGGCTCAAGCCCATCCCCGCGGCGAATAGTGGCTGGGACGTCCCGCGCCGCACTCAGGTGTGTGGTTTTGATTGCGGGTTGGCAGGAAGAGGCATTCCTGCTATCATTCATCGGGTTGCTTCACGGCAACATGTTTTTATCACGCACGCGCGGCTACTTCATACCGTGGTGCCCGGGCTTTGGTAGCACATGTCCGGGTTGGTTTTGGAGGATGACCCCGCGCGGAGGCAAACCACAGGAGGTTTAACATGGCTACCAAGATTAATATCCGCACCCTGCTCGAGGCCGGCTGCCACTTCGGTCACCAGACCCGTCGCTGGAACCCCAAGATGAAGCCGTTCATCTTCGGTGAGCGCAACGGCATCTACATCCTCGACCTCAAGCAGACCATCCTCGACGCCGACCAGGCCTACACCTTCGTCAAGAACGTCGCCAAGGGTGGCAACGTGCTATTCGTCGGCACCAAGAAGCAGGCTCAGGAGGCCGTCAAGAACGCTGCTGAGCGCGCCAACATGCCTTACATCAACCAGCGTTGGCTCGGCGGTATGCTGACCAACTTCGTCACCATCCGCTCCCGCATCAACCGCATGGAGGAGCTCGAGGCCATGGTCGAGGACGGCCGCATGGCTGTTCTGCCCAAGAAGGAGCAGGCTGTTCTCGGCAAGGAGCTCACCAAGCTCCAGACCAACCTCGGTGGCGCCCGCGACATGAAGGGTCTGCCCCAGGCTCTCTTCGTCATCGACACCAAGCGCGAGGAGAACGCCATCAAGGAGGCTCAGCGCCTGAACATCCCCGTCGTCGCCCTGATCGACACCAACTCCGATCCCGACGAGGTCGAGTACGGCATCCCCTGCAACGATGACGCTATCTCCGCTGTCACCCTTATGTGCGAGCTCATGGCTGACGCCTGCCTCGCTGGCTCTGGTAAGGAGCAGGTCTCCGAGGCCGAGATGGCCGCTGAGCCCAAGGCCGAGTAAATCAGTCTTAGTTAATTCTTTTTCATCTCTTTGAAAGGAACCACAATGGCCCAGATTACCGCCGCTATGGTCAAGCAGCTCCGCGAGATGACCGACTCCCCGATGATGGAGTGCAAGAAGGCTCTCGTCGAGGCTGACGGCGACATGGACGCCGCTGTCGACGTTCTGCGTAAGAACGGCCTTGCCAAGGCTGCCAAGAAGGCTGGCCGTGAGACCAACGAGGGCGCTGTCGCCGCGTTCGTCTCCGAGGATGGCAAGACCGGCGCTCTGCTCGAGCTCTCCTGCGAGACCGACTTCGTTGGCTCTAACGCCAAGTTCACCGGCTTTGCTTCCAAGGTCGCTGAGGTTGTCGCTACCACCGAGCCTGCTGACGTCGACGCTCTGCTCGAGAAGCCGATGGGCGAGGAGACCGTTTCCTCCGAGCTCACCGAGATGATTCACATCATGGGCGAGAACATGAAGATCTCCCGCTTCGCTGCCCGCAAGGCTGAGAACGGCGCGCTCGCTTCTTACATCCACATGGGTGGTAAGATCGGCGTCCTCGTCGAGTTCGCCTTCGAGAAGGCTGAGACCGCTCAGGCTGAATCCTTCAAGACCTTCGCTCACGACGTTGCCCTTCAGGTTGCCGCTGTCGCCCCGATCTGCGCTACCCGCGATCAGGTTCCGGCCGAGACCGTCGAGCACGAGAAGCAGATCTACATGGCTCAGGCTGCCGAGTCCGGCAAGCCCGAGGCCATTCAGGAGAAGATGGCTGTCGGCCGTCTGGAGAAGTTCTACAAGCAGTCCGTGCTCACCGAGCAGGAGTTCATCAAGGACAGCTCCCTCACCATCAAGAAGTACGCAGAGCAGGTCTCCAAGGAGCTCGGCGACACCATTACCGTCGTTGCCTTTGACCGTCTGGTCCGTGGCGAGTAAATAAGCTCTTGTAGCTGGTAATGAGCAGGCTGTGGGTTTTACTCACAGCCTGCTTTTTCATGGCTCTTCTTAGAGCCTTTGATAGAATGTTGAGAGTTCAATCTAAAGGAGGATCGCTTTGTCCGACATTCGATATAAACGCGTGCTTCTTAAGCTTTCCGGCGAAGCGCTGATGGGCGACGGCCAATATGGCATCGACCCCAAGGTTACCGACCATCTTGCCAAGCAGGTCAAGGAGCTGCTCGCCGTTGGCCATGAGGTCGGCGTCGTTGTCGGCGGCGGCAATATTTTCCGCGGCATGGCCGGCGCTGCCGGTGGCATGGAGCGTGCTCAGGCCGACTACATGGGCATGCTGGCAACCGTTATGAACGCGCTCGCCCTGCAGGATGCCTTCGAGCATAACGATGTTCCCTGCCGCGTGATGAGTGCTATCCAGATGAACGAGATCTGCGAGCCCTATATTCGCCGTCGCGCCATCAACCACCTTTCCAAGGGCAACGTCGTTATTTTTGCCGCCGGTTCGGGCAATCCGTACTTTACGACCGACACCGCCGCGGCTCTTCGTGCGTGCGAGATCGGCGCCGAGATTCTGATTAAAGCCACCAAGGTTGACGGCATCTACGACAAGGATCCCGTCAAGTGCGCCGATGCCGTCCGTTTTGACAAGATTACCTATCACGAGGTTCTCGTCCGCGGTCTGCAGGTTATGGATTCCACGGCTACGGCACTGTGCCAGGATAACCGTATGCCGATTTTGGTCCTCAACATCGATGGCGAGGACACCGTCAAGCGCGCGCT
>WGSR01000147.1 GCA_014871545.1 Collinsella sp.
AGCAGAACCGCTACCTCACGCTGCGCGACTTTGCCAACCTGTGCGTCAAGAACATTGCGGGCGGCGACGCGCTCACCTCGCATGCCTCTGCCTGCCTGCCCGTTTCGCCCCCGCCGTTTATGGCCGGCATTGCCGAGGTCGAGGTCGACAAGGCCACCGGCAAGGTGACTGTGGTGGACTACGCGGCGGCCGTCGACTGCGGCACTGTGATCAACGAGGCGCTCGCGCGCGTCCAGGCCGAGGGCGGCATTGCCCAGGGTATCGGCCACGCGCTCTACGAGATTGTCGAGCACGACGACCGCGGTCGCCTGCGCACCGGCAACTTTATGAGCTACAAGCTGCCCACGCGTCTGGATATCGGCAGTATTCGCGTGGCCTTTGAGCCGAGCTACGAGCCGACGGGCCCGTTTGGCGCCAAGTCGATCGGCGAGGTCGTCATCAACACGCCGCTCGCCGCCGTGGCCTCGGCCGTGGCGCACGCCACCGGACATCAGGTCCGCTCGCTGCCCATCACGCCCGAGAAGGCCCTGCTGGGGGAGTAGGCGAGGAGCCGCTGTATCTGCTCTTTGCCTAGCCCGGGGAAACTGCAGCCCACTTTTCGACCGAATTGTGGGCTGCAGAGGATAGCCGATGGGGGTAGCTAATTTGGGACGGGGCTTTTTTAGCTACCCCGCTTGTGGGGGTAGCTAAAAAAGCCCCGTCCCAAATTAGCTACCCTGTTCCGCTGTAACTCGTGGTGAGGTCGTGAGCCTGTAAAAGGTGTGCGTGCGCTTGTCGTTCGTATCTGCTATCATTCCTAGTCTGTGCGCTCATGCGGGCGTGGCGGAATTGGTAGACGCGCCAGATTTAGGTTCTGGTGGGATTCCCGTGAAGGTTCGAGTCCTTTCGCCCGCACCAACGCACCAGCGTCGGCCTCGGCCGTCGCGACACTTTGTTGCATAAAGGTACCAGCACCTCAGATAAGCTGGGCAGTATGAGGAGGAACGTGTTGAACATCACCGCTTCTGACGTCAAGGACGCCAAGCTCACCGCTACGGTCACCATCCCGGCCGCCGACGTCGACGCCGCGATCAAGAAGGCTTACAAGGACACCGCCAAGAAGTACCGCTTCCCGGGCTTCCGCGCCGGTAAGGCTCCCCGTCCGGTCATCGACTCCGCTCTTGGCGCCGAGGCTACCCTCGCTCAGGCCACCAACGACCTGATCGCCGCCAACGAGCCCGCCGTCCTCAACGAGCTGGACATCGTCCCCACCAAGAACGGTGACTACAAGGAGCTCGACCTCGCCAAGGATCACGAGGACTACACCTACACCGTCGAGTTCTCCCTGCGTCCTGCTGCCGAGCTCTCCTCCTTCGACGCCGTCGAGATCGAGATGCCCCCTGCGGAGGTCACCGAGTCCGAGATCAACAACCAGGTCGAGATGCTCCTCAACTACCGTGCCACCTTCGAGGACGTCGAGGGTCGCGCCGTCGAGGCTGACGACTATGTGACCGTCGACCTCAAGGCCGTCGAGAACGCCGACAACTTTGCCGCCGAGGGCCGCATGCTCATCGCCGGTAGCGACAGCAACCCCAAGGAGTTCAACGAGGCCCTGATCGGCGCTAACGTTGACGACGTCAAGACCGTCACCTGGACCGACGAGGTCGAGGAGGGCGAGGAGGCCGAGACCCACACCGTCGAGGTCACCGTCAAGGTCATCAAGGTCCGCAACACCCCCGAGCTCACCGACGAGCTCGTCAAGTCCGACTTCGGCTTCGACAGCATCGACGCTATGCGCGACGCCATCAAGATCGAGATCGAGCAGGACAAGGCTTCCCGCCTCCCGGCCGAGAAGGAGAACCGTTGCGTCTCCGCTCTCGCCGAGCGCCTGCAGCTCGACGAGATGGACGCCGACTACGAGCAGTCCGTCTTTGAGGAGCTTGGCCAGAACTTCCTGTCCAACCTCGCTGCCCGCGGCATGACGCTCGACACCTGGCTGCCCGCTTCCGGTCTGACCATGGAGCAGTTCATCGGCGACCTGCACAAGCAGGCCAACGACGTTGCTCGTGAGTCCCTGGCTCTGGATGCCCTCGCCCGCGAGCTCAAGATCGAGGTCACCGAGGACGACATCAACGCCGAGTTCGAGAAGGCGGGCGTCAAGGACGTCGAGGCTTCCAAGGCCGAGTTCATCGCCGATGGCCGCATGCCTGCCGTCCGCGAGTCCATCCGTCGCTCCAAGGCCGTCGACCACCTGGTCGAGAACGCCAAGGTGACCGAGGTCGACGAGACCGCCAAGGACGCCGAGTAATTCTCGCCACCTTGCCCGCGAGCGCATGCGTGCGCCCGTGATGCGGTAAAGTTATACACCGGTTATCCGGTTGCTTCGTACGGTGCCAGCCAATGCATAGCATGCGGGCACCGTACGTTTATCTAGAACCAATTTGGTCCGCAAGAGAGAAATGGAGATGCGTATGATCGCCAAGTTCGATTCCGCCCTCGTGCCATACGTTATCGAGCAGACGCCGCGCGGCGAGCGCAGCTACGATATCTATTCGCGCCTGCTCAACGACCGCATCATCTTCTTGGGCGAGGAGATCAACTCCGTGAGCGCCAACCTGGTCGTTGCCCAGCTGCTGCATCTTGAGAGCCAGGATGCCGAGAAGGATATCTCGCTCTACATCAATTCGCCCGGTGGCGAGGTCTACTCCGGCCTGGCGATTCTTGACACTATGAACTTCATCAAGCCGCAGGTCTCGACCATTTGCGTCGGTATGGCTGCGTCTATGGCCGCTGTGCTGCTTTCGGCCGGCGCCAAGGGCAAGCGCTTCTGCCTGCCGCACTCCAAGGTCATGATTCACCAGCCCAGCGGCGGTGCCCAGGGTCAGCAGACCGAGATCGAGATCGTGGCCGAGGAGATCAAGAAGACTCGCCGCGAGCTCAACCAGATCCTGTCCGACGCCTCGGGCCAGCCCATCGAGAAGGTCCAGGCCGACACCGAGCGCGACAATTACCTGACTGCTGCCGAGGCCCTCGACTACGGCCTGATCGACCGTATCGTCACCTCGCGCGATCTCGCCGCGAAGGACGCCTAGGATGGCAGGTAACATGCAGGACAACTTTGACGAGAACGGCAACCCCATCCGCTGCTCCTTCTGCGGAAAAGAGCAGGGCCAGGTTCGTCGCCTCGTAAAGGGCCCGACTAACATCTTTATCTGTGACGAGTGCGTCGCCGCCTGTTCCGAGATTCTGGAAGAGTCGCTGGCTTCGGACTTTATGGACGCTGCCCGCAACGGCAAACTGCCAGGCTTCCTCAACGACCACGGTCAGGCTGCATCCCAGCCGGCTGTGGACCCCGAGACCGAGGGTTTTGAGCTCGAGGACGACCGTCAGGTCATTACACACGTGCCGACGCCGCACGAGATCTATGACGAGCTTTCGGCCTATGTTATGGGTCAGGAGGACGCCAAGCGCGCCATGTCGGTGGCCGTGTACAACCACTATCGCCGCGTGATCGAGGGCGGCGCCGCGGTGTCCGCCCTTGACGAGGCATCGGGCATGGGCGCCCAGTTTGACGATGACATGGACGAGGTGGAGCTCGCCAAGTCCAACATCCTGTTGCTCGGTCCCACCGGTACCGGTAAGACCCTGCTCGCCCAGACGCTTGCGCGCATCCTCGAGGTGCCGTTTGCCATCGCCGATGCCACCGCGCTCACCGAGGCCGGCTATGTGGGCGAGGACGTGGAGAACATCCTGCTTAAGCTCATCAATGCTGCCGATGGTGACATTGAGCGCGCTCAGGTGGGCATTATCTACGTGGACGAGATCGACAAGATCGCCCGCAAGGCCGAGAACCTCTCCATTACCCGCGATGTTTCGGGCGAGGGCGTTCAGCAGGCACTGCTTAAGATTCTTGAGGGCACGGTGGCCAGCGTTCCGCCCACCGGCGGCCGTAAGCATCCCCAGCAGGAGCTGTTGCAGATCGACACGACCAACATCCTGTTCATCTGCGGTGGTGCCTTTGTGGGTCTGGACAAGATCATCGCCGATCGCGTGGGCAACAAGGGTGTGGGCTTTAACTCTGAGATCGCCGGCCCCACCTCGGTCGACGAGAACGACCTGCTGCGCCAGGTGCTCCCGCAGGACCTCAACGCCTTTGGCATGATCCCCGAGTTTGTGGGACGTACGCCCGTCGTCACCCAGACGCAGGCGCTCGACGAGGACGACTTGGTGTCGATCCTGACCGAGCCCAAGAACGCCGTGGTGCGTCAGTACCGCAAGATGTTCCAGCTCGAGGACGTTGAGCTTGAGTTTGAGGA
>WGSR01000148.1 GCA_014871545.1 Collinsella sp.
TGGCTGTTGAGGAGGGCTGGGACGTCGACACGCTCGAGGAGCACATCCACGCGATTGAGCACGTGCTGTATCCCGAGGTCGTGCAGATGCTCGCCGACGGCCGCGTCCACGTGCTGGAGAGCGGCAAGGTTGCAATTGACGCGCCTCGCGGCTAGCGGCGCACAGTACAATTTAGCCGAGTAGTCAGGGTGGTCATTGGCGCCAAGGCGCGCGTGGCCACCTTTTGTTTTGGGTAGTCATCGGGAACGGTCTTTAACGACTGGTCATTCAAGAACGTCGCAGGTGACTAGGTGAGAGAGGTGAGCGCATGGCGGATAACGAAGCGCTGTTTACGCCTGAGTTGGTGTTTTTTGATTGGGAGTGTGCGACGCCGGATGAGGTGTTTGCGCGGCTCGAGGGCGAGCTTGCACCACGTGGCTACATTGCGTCCGGTTGGCTCGGCGCCGTTCGCACGCGCGAGGATGCCTATCCCACGGGTCTTGCCATGCCGGCGGCAAACATTGCCATTCCGCATACCGATCCGGGGTTTGTGGCCAAGCCCTATATCGCGGTGGTGAAGCCCGCCGCGTCCGTGACATTTAACGCTATGGCTGGCATGGGCGCTCCGGTGCCGGTGCAGATCGTCATCAATCTGGGTATTGCCGAGCCGGGCGGCCAGGTCGAGGCCCTGCAGGCGCTCATGAACATCTTTATGGACGCCGATGCCGCAGCCGACGTGCTCGGCCAGACCACGCCCCAGGGCATGGTCGACGCCATCCGCCGCCACTTCTAAGGTGGGGCTGAGTCGGCACTTGGGGACTGTCCCTAACTGCCGGCTGCCAGAGCTGTCCCCTTTGCACCAAAATGGTGCAGATTAACCTGTCCCCAATGCACCAAGCGTGCCGCGGGGGCTGCGTTGTGACACAATGGCGTTTGTTCGATTCGTTATGCGAAAGGCCAACTATGGCAAATAAGAAAAAGAACTCCGAGGCCGCGCCGACGCCCGAGCAGCAGGCTCGCGCTGCCTCCAGCTCTCGCAAGAAGCAGCGCAAGACGTACGTGTCTAAGACCGTCAAGATCGTCCTGGTGGTCATCGGCGTGCTGGCAATGCTGCTTTCCGTCTCGGCGATGGCGTGCTCCGGCCTTATGTCGCAGGCCGAGGACACCTCGGGCTACAAACTGACCGGCGGTGTCGCTGCTACTATCAACGGCACCAACCTCACCGAGGACACCGTGACCAAGCAGATCATGAGCATGCGTACGTCCTACGGCTACACCAAGGACAAGGACTGGGCGCAGTATCTGGTTGACAACGACCTCACGCCCAAGAAATACCGCAAGCAACTCATCGACTCCTACACGCAGCAGATTCTGCTTCAGCAGGCGCAGAAGGAAAACGGCGTGACCGTCTCGGACGAGGAGGTCGAGAAGGCTTGGAAGGACGCGTGCAAGAGCGCGGGCGGTGCCAAGGCCTTTAAGAAGACCCTCAAGACCTACGGCTATACCGAGGACACCTACAGGGACTCACTCAAGGAGAGCCTGGCGCAGCAGAAACTCAAGGATGCCGTGGCGCCCACCAGCAAGCCCAAGGACAGCGAGATTGTCGATTACATCAACGAGAACCTGTCTAACTACAACGATGCTCGCCGCTCGTCGAACATCCTGATCAAGGTTGATTCCGACGCTTCCGACGAGGACAAGGCTGCCGCCAAGGCCAAGGCGCAGGAGTGCCTGGACAAGATCAGCTCCGGTGAGCTGAGCTTTGAGGACGCCGTTGAGCAGTACTCCGAAGACACCGGTTCCAAGGAGAAGAAGGGCGATGTGGGCTGGGACAAGCTCACCACCTTCGTCGACAGCTACCAGGCGGCGCTCGAGGGGCTCAACAAGGGCGATGTGAGCGACGTCGTCGAGTCGACCTATGGCTACCACATCATCAAGTGCACCGACTACTTCCATGTCGATAATCAGGTCGATGACATCAACCAGGTGCCCAAGGCCATCAAGAAGTACGTCTCCAACGTGGTGAAGACGCAGGCGGCAAGCACCGCGTACAGCGAGTGGCTGGAGCAGTACAAGAAGGACGCCGACATCACCGTTAACCCCATGCCCAAGGACGTGCCGTACAACGTCAGCCTGAAGGGCGTCACCAAGAGTTCGACCGACAATTCGTCGACGACTGAGTAATCATGGGGCGGCGCTCGTGTGAGTGCCGCCCGCACTATTGAGGAGGATTTGCAGATGACCAACGAAGAGCTGCAGAAAGAAATGATCGCGGCCATGAAGGCCAAGGACAAGGTTCGCCTGTCTATCATTCGCCAGGTTAAGGCCGAGGTGAAGAACATCGAGGTCAACGAGCGTCGCGATGTGACCGAGGAAGACGTCAACAGCATGATCAAGCGTCTGATTAAGCAGACGAGCGAGACGCTGGAGATGTCCATCAAGGCCGGCACCGACCAGGAGCGTACCGACAACCTGACCGAGCAGGTCAAGATTCTGGAGAGCCTGCTGCCCGCGCAGGTTTCGGGTGAGGAGCTCGAGGCTCTGATCGAGCAGGTTATCGCCGAGCTGGGTGCCACGTCCAAGAAGCAGATGGGCCAGGTCATGGGTGCCCTGGGCAAGGCCACCGGCGGCAACTTCGATAAGCCTGCCGCGGCAAAGATCGTCGGAGCAAAGCTTGCGTAATTTGTTACGCGGTTTTACCAAACCGCGTAACGGCTCGACGCTGCAAACCCGTACACACGGCAATCTGACGTTCAATTTCAAGGGCGCGACCAGAAGGTCTGCGCCCTTTCATTTCACGTCACCTTGCTCGCGTGTACGGGTTTTCGCTGGCTTATGCTCAACAAGGACGGTTGTATTTTTTTCGGTGCTCATTGGGGACAGACTTAAATGAGTACCCAATGAGCGGGTACTCATTTAAGTCTGTCCCCAATGAGTGGGTGGTAGGTTGCGGGTTCTTTACGGGAATGTAGTGTGGGCTGTGGAAACGCGGTTCTTTCCGTACAATAGTGCAACTCGTGTAAACGCAGGGAAGGGACATTCATGGCAGACATGATCGAGATCAAGCATCTCAACAAGTACTTTGGCGACCTGCATGTGCTCAAAGATATCAATCTCACCGTCAAGCGCGGCGAGAAGCTCGTAATGATCGGGCCTTCCGGTTCGGGTAAGTCGACGCTTATCCGTTGCGTCGATTATCTGGAGGAGCCCACGTCGGGCGAGGTCGTCATCGACGGTACGCCGCTCACCAAAAAGAATCACCTGGAGATGGCTCGCAAGTATAGCTCCATGGTGTTTCAGCAGTTCAACCTGTATCCCAACATGACGGTGCTGGGCAACCTGACGCTCGCGCCCATCAAGCTACAAAAGAAGAGCAAGGAGGAGGCGACCGAGATCGCCATTGCCGCGCTCAAGCGCGTCGGTATGGCGCATAAGGCCGGCGAGTATCCGCAGAATCTCTCGGGTGGTCAGCAACAGCGCATCGCCATCGCCCGTGCCCTGTGCACCAAGCAGCCCATCATCCTGTTTGACGAGCCGACCTCGGCGCTCGACCCCGAGATGGTTCAGGAAGTCCTGGACGTTATGATTGAGCTCGCGCAGGAGGACATCACCATGATCTGCGTGACGCACGAGATGGGCTTTGCGCGCCAGGTGGCCGACCGCGTCATCTTTATGGAGGACGGCCGCATTCTGGAGGAGGGCACGCCCGAGCACTTCTTCGATAACCCCGAGAACCCGCGTTGCCGCGAGTTCCTGTCCAAGATTCTGCACTAGGCGCGGTGATGGACATGACGGATATGACGAGGGCGGCCGTGTCGCGCCGTCACTTTTTGCAGCTGGCTGGCGCCGGCATGCTCGCGCTGACGGGGACCGCGCTTACCGGTTGCGGCACCTCCACCAGCGGCGAGGGCTCCGACAAGGGGTCCAAGCTTGCGGCCATCAAGTCGCGTGGCCATCTGAATGCCGGCGTTAAGAAGGACGTTCCCGGCTACGGCTATTACGACACCGCCAAGGGTCGCTTTGAGGGCATGGAAGTCGATTTGTGCTACCAGATCGCCGCTGCCGTCTTTGGCGTGAGCTACAAGGAGGCTCGCGCTCAGGAGCTTGTTGAGTTTACCGACGTAACGCCCAAGACGCGCGGCCCGCTGATCGATAACGGCCAACTTGACGTGGTCGCGGCGACCTACACCATCACCGACGAGCGCAAGGAGAGCTGGGATTTCTCGACGCCGTACCGCACCGACTACGTGGGACTTATGGTCAAGAAGCGTTCGGGCTTTACCTCGATTGAGGACCTGGACGGCAAGGTCA
>WGSR01000149.1 GCA_014871545.1 Collinsella sp.
TACGGATAAGGTCGAGATCGTGTTCGATCACGATAACCGTGGCGCCCTTGGCAACAAGGCCGTCGAACACGCTCAACAACACCTGAACATCGAGCGGATGTAGTCCGATCGTGGGCTCGTCGAATACGAATACGGCATCGTCCTGCACACGACCCATCTCGCTCGCAAGCTTTAGACGCTGCGCCTCGCCGCCCGAAAGCGCCGGCGTGGGCTCACCGAGCGTAAGATAGCCCAAGCCCAGGTCGTGCAAGGTCTGCAAGCGCGCCTGGACTTTCTTGAGTCCCAGTGTGGCGTCGATGGCCTCGTCCACACTCATGTCCATGAGCTGCGGCAACGTAAGCAGGCTCCCGTCCTTGCCCTCGCGATGGATATGCGAGGCGGCTTCCGCGTAGCGAGAGCCGCGACATGCCGGGCAGACGATCTCGACGTCGGGCAGAAACTGCACGTCGAGCGATATCGAGCCCGTGCCGTCGCACGTAGGGCAGCGCAGAGTGCCAGTGTTGTAGCTAAAGGCACCTGCCTTGTAGCCGGCTGCCTTGGCCTCTGGCGTGCGGGCGAAGGCGCGGCGCAGCTCATCATGGATGTCGGCATAAGTCGCCACCGTCGAGCGCACGTTGGCGCCGATAGGCGTAGCGTCAATCAGGTTTGCGCGGGCAATGCCTTCGGCATCGATCCAACGCACATGTTTTGGCAGGCGCTCGCCGGCTGCCTGCGCCTTGAGTGCCGGGATGAGCGTCTCGAGCACCAACGTCGTCTTGCCCGAACCCGAAACGCCCGTAACCGCGACGAGACGGCCGCGCGGGATATCGACTTCGAGCGGCTTGACGGTATGGATAGCATCGGTTGCCATGTGGATATGCCCCTGGTCGAACATCTCGTCGTCAGTCACCTGCGGACGCAAGCGCTTGGGCTCTGCGCGCAAAAACGGAGCGATGCGGCTGCCCCGCGATTGCTCGACCTCGCCTACCGTACCAGTGGCAATCACATTACCGCCGTCTGCTCCGGCAACGGGGCCCATCTCGACGAGATAGTCGGCTTCCGCCAGTACGCGCGTATCGTGGTCGACAACAACCACGGTGTTGCCGTCATCCACCAGATCGCGCATCACACCCACCAAGCCGTCGACATTGGCAGGATGCAAGCCGATCGAAGGCTCGTCCAACACATAGAGCACGCCCGTCGATCGATTGCGCACCACGCGAGCAAGCTGCACGCGCTGGCGCTCACCCGTGGAAAGCGTGGCACCGGCGCGATCGAGTGAAAGGTAATCGAGACCCAGGTCGACCAGACGACGGGCCGTGCTCAAAAACGAATCGCAGATATCCGTCGCCATGGGCCGCATCTCGGGCGGCAAGGATGCGGGCACCCCGCGCACCCACTCAATCGCCTCGCCCAGCGTCATGGCCGCCGCCTGCGCCAGATTGATACCGCGCACCTGGGGCTGGCGTGCCGCCTCGGAGAGACGCGTGCCGCTGCAGTCGCGGCATGGGCCCTCGCGCAAAAAGCGCGCAACGCGTTTGAGGCCCTTGTCGTCCTTAACCTTGGCGAGCGCATTCTCGACGGTATAGACGGCGTTGTAATAGGTGAAGTCGAGCGACGTGGCGCCCTCGCCGTTTTTGGGAACGTAGAGAATGTGCTTCTTGACCGCCGGGCCGTGGAACACGATATCGCGCTCTTGAGGCGTGAGCTGGTTAAACGGTACGTCGGTGCGTACGCCCATCTCGCCTGCCACCTGCTTCATCAGATCCCACATGAGCGTACCCCAGGGAAGCACCGCACCTTCGTTGATGGTCTTTGACTCGTCGGGCACCAGGCTCGCCTCGTCCACCTCGCGCATGACACCGGTGCCGCCACAGGTGGGGCATGCACCGCCACTGTTAAAGGCAAGGTCCTCGGCGCTCGGAGCGTAGAACTCGCGGTCGCACGTCGGACACGTGAGCGACAGGCCAGCCGCTACGTTGAGGCTTGGCTCCACACGCGCCCCGCAATGCGGGCACACGTGATGGGCGCAACGGCTAAAGAGCAGACGCAGGCTGTTGTTGAGCTCGGTCATGGTGCCAAAGGTGGAGCGCACGCCCGGCACGCTCGGACGCTGGTGCAGCGCGAGCGCCGCCGGTACGTGCAAGACCTCATCCACCTGAGCGTGCTCGGCCTGCGTCAGGCGACGGCGGGTATAAGTGCTGAGTGCTTCCAAGTAGCGACGCGAGCCCTCGGCATAAAGAACCCCCAGCGCCAGCGAACTCTTGCCCGAACCCGATACGCCGGCAATGCCCACGAGCTTTCCCAGCGGAATATCGATATCGATGTCCTTGAGGTTGTGTACGCGCGCGCCGCGCACCTCGATAGCCTGCGGGCTCATCTTCTGTTCCGTCACCTTTATCACCCTACTCATGCCATAAAATGCGGTCGCGGATATACTCGCCCAGCATGGGCACGGTAAATCGGACGAGGCCGTATCCGGCAGCCTCGATGACGCGCTCGCGAATCAGGCTTGCGCGATATTTACTCGCCCAGCTCTGGGTGCGATCGCAGCGCTCAATGATATCCGCCATGCGCGTCGGTTTACCCTCGTCAGCAGCCATGGCCTCGATAAAGAGGCGTTGTGGACTGCGCAGCCCGTAATACAGAGGCGCGTCAACCGCTTCGTAGAACTCGGAGACGGCATCCGCATGGCCATCCTCGACATCGCGTTCTTCAATGACCCGCGAGTCACGCCGGACAGCAGCCCGCCACATGTAATATCCCACCAGCTGGACCATATAGGGATACCCCATGCTCCTGCGCGCCGCAAGGTCCGCCGTCCCCGCATCAACGCAAAGACCAGCGCCTTTGACCGTCTGGATATATGAATCGCGCACCTTGGGCAAAGAAATCGCCCCCAGCGTACGCTGCTGGGCGCGCCGCAAAAACGTCACGCTCGGCTCTTCGAGCAAGTCATCAACCATGCTGGGCAAACCGGCGAACACTAGCGCAAGGCCGCGCTGGTCGCTATCGGACAAGCCCGTGGCATCCTGGTCTCCGAGCACCTGCTGATAGAGAACGGCAAGAGCCGCCAGCTCCTCGATAGACGCAGATTGAGCCTCGTCAATCGCAAACAGTATGCCCTTGCCTGGACCGAGCTTCTTGAGACGCTCGTTGACCAGCCCTCGCAACGTCTCGCCCTTTGCCCGCGCCGCCTCGACCGACATCCGGCCAAACGACGGCCCGAATTCCATTGACGTCACAACGGGTTTATTCGAGCGAAGCGCGTCGGCCAGGCGGTCGCACAAGCCAAGCGAAGCGGAATCGGAGACAACCGCCCATCCGCGCTCGCTGGCTAGACGTTGCAGCTCCCGCAGGAGAACCGTCTTGCCGCAGCCGCGATTTCCCGTAATGAGCATGAGCCTGCCCGGCGCTCCGGCGCCGTTGTCGAGTCCTTCCTCAAAATCTTCGATGACCGACTCTCGACCGATGAGCATCGGAGGCCGCTTGCCTGCCGTTGGCTTAAAGGGATTTGGATTCATGTCGGCCTCCTCGGATCGGTAAACCCTGGTAACAGTTATACCAACTTATACCGAGTTATACCAATTAAATGCGGCAAAGAGTCTGACCCTCTATCACCTATGGCCGAAAAACTCGGCGTCTGCTGCTCGCCAGGAGCGGAAGGTGGTGGGATCGACCTTTACATGAGCTGCGGCGGGTACGTCGTACCATTTGACCGTGTAGCCGGCGCCGTGAGAGCAAAAGACCGAGTCGGGCGTGTTGGGCAGATCGGCCTCGGGCTCATAGGCGGCCGTCTCGATTACGCACTCGGCATCATGGCAAGGCGCATAGCCGGCGAACTCCAGGTACAGATGCCCACGACCACTCGTGTAGGCAGCCACCTCCAGCGCGTAATCCTGCACCTCAGATGCCGGCACGCGACCCACAAGCTTCGCCCGGTCTCCCGCCATCGTCGGCGGCTCGTACTCGGCACCCATGCGCGTGGCATCCGAGAGCGCCCGGCCCACGCACTCCCCCGGCACCTCGAGCTCAAAGCGATACCACGGCTCCAACAGCACCGCCGCGCCGGCCTCACGCGCCTGCATGAGCCCCTGGCGAATCGCGCGGTACGTGGCCTGGCGAAAATCGCCGCCCTCGGTGTGTTTGGCATGCGCGCGGCCACCCGTGAGCGTAATGCGCACATCGGTGATGGGCGAGCCGGTCAGCGCGCCCAGATGATCGCGCTCCATGGCGTTGGTGAGTGCCAGACGCTGCCAGTTAAGATCGAGCTCGT
>WGSR01000015.1 GCA_014871545.1 Collinsella sp.
GACGCGCGATATCGGGATCGGCGAGGTCGGCATCGCTCAGGACGGGCATAAATTCGTGAAGCGTATCCAGGCATGTTGTAAGCAGCCTGTCGCTTACGTTCCACAGCGCCTGCAGGCCGCCGCTGCCTTCATCCCGTTCGATATCTAGCAGTGCGCGGTGGAGGCGAGTCGTCTCGTGCGCAAAAGGCGGAATGCCCAGGACTTCAAAAGCATCTTGGGCCGCGCTCATTTGCTTTGCGGGCGAAATGATGACCTGCAGCATGGACTCTCCTCTGCCAAAAAAGAAGTTGCGGTGGAATACGGTCTGTTTTGGCCGTGTATGGGCCAGTTTAGTCCGTATTTCACCGCAACTGATGAAGGGTTGTTAGGCGCGCTCGATGAAGGCCTTGTAACCGCGATAGGCCTCGTAGATATCGGCCTTGTTGGCGACCTCCCACAGGGCATGCATGGACAGGACGGCAACGCCGGAGTCGATGACGTTCATGCCGTACTTGGCCATGATGTAGGCGATGGTGCCGCCGCCGCCCGCGTTGACGCGGCCGAGCTCGCAGGTCTGGAAGTCCACGCCGGCCTCGTCCATGATGTCGCGGACGAGGGCCACGTACTCGGCGTCGGCGTCGTTTGAACCGCCCTTGCCGCGGCTGCCCGTGTACTTGTTAAAGCACAGGCCGCGACCCATAAAGGCTGCGTTCTTGGTTTCGAACTTGCCGGCGTAGCCCGGGTCGAAGCCGGCGGACACGTCGGAGGAGAGCATGCGGCTGTGGGCGAGTGCACGGCGCAGGGCCAGCGGGCTATCCTCGCCGGCGAGCGTCATGATCTCGGCGACGGTGTTCTCGAAGAAGCGGCTCGTCATGCCGGTGGCACCTACGGAGCCGATCTCCTCCTTGTCGACGATGAGCGTGATGCGCGTGCGCTCCACGTTGGCGACGTTGATCTGGGCGAGCATGGACGGATAGGCGCAGACACGGTCGTCGTGGCCATAGCCCAGAATCATGGAGCGGTCGAGGCCCATGTCGCGGGCCGGGCCGGCGGGCACGACCTCGATCTCGGCAGAGAGGAAGTCCTCCTCCTCGACGTCGTACTGCTCCTTGAGGATGTCCAGGAACATCTGCTTGACGGGCTCCTTGGGGGCGTCCTTGTCGTCCTCGTCAAACTTGACGGGGCGGCCGCCCACGATCACGTCGAGGATCTCGGCGTCGACGGCGTCCTTGGCGGGCTTGGCCATCTGCTCGCTCGAGAGGTGGATCAGCAGGTCGGAGATGGTAAAGACCGGGTCGTCTGCCTTGTCGCCGATGTTAATGTCGACGGTGGTGCCGTCCTTTTTGCAGATGACGCCTACGAGCGCGAGCGGGGAAGCGACCCAGTGGTAGCTCTTGACGCCGCCATAGTAGTGCGTGTCGAGATAAGCCATGTCGCCGGCCTCGAAAGCGGGGTTCTGCTTAAGGTCCAGGCGCGGTGAGTCCACGTGGGCGCCCAGGATGTTAAAGCCCTGCTCGAGCGGGGCGGTGCCCAGGTTGACGAGCATGAGGTCCTTGCCGTGATTGGCGGCGTACACCTTGTCGCCGGCCTTGAGCGCGCGGCCCTCGGCGATCACGGTCTCTAGATTGACGTAGCCCGCCTCCTCGGCCATCTTGATACCGGTCTTGACGCACAGGCGCTCGGTCTTGTTCTCACTCAAAAACTGCTTATAGCCGCGGCAAAGCTCCTCGAGCTCCTCGATCTGCTGTGGCGTGTACTTTTTCCATGCGCAGGGACGCTCCATGACGCAGGCTCCTTTCGGATCGATCGTGCTGGTTGATGTACCGTGAGCCATCGTATCACGCGCGGGCCCGCGGCGGCAGGGAAGCCTGATGTGCGGTGGCCGTGGGGCGGGGAGCGTGTAAACTGGTGTGAGCAAACCGTGCCCAGCCCAAAGCGAGGTATTCAATATGTCTGACAAGCGCCGTACCTTTGCCGTCATCGACGGCAACTCGCTCATGCACCGCGCCTTCCACGCCGTGCCGCCCACCATGAACGCGCCGGACGGTCGTCCCACCAATGCGATCTTTGGCTTTTTGAATATGTTCCTCAAGATGATTGACGCCTTTAATCCCGACGGCGTTGTCGTGGCGTTTGACAAGGGCAAGCCGCGCGTGCGCATGGAGATGCTGCCGCAGTACAAGGCCCAACGCCCGCCCATGGACCCCGATCTGCACGCACAGTTTCCCATGATTAAGGAGCTGCTCGCCGCGCTCAACGTGCCGATTTTGCAGTCCGAGGGCTGGGAAGGCGATGACATCCTGGGCACTATGGCGCGTCTGGGCGAGCAGGCCGGCTGTGACATGCTGCTGGTGACCGGTGATCGCGATATGTATCAGCTCGTGACCGAGCACGTCAACGTGGTCTCGACCCGCAAGGGCCTGTCCGACGTGGCGATCATGACGCCCGAGAGCGTGGACGATCTGTATCACGGCATCACGCCGGCGCTCGTGCCCGACTTTTATGGTCTGAAGGGCGACACGTCCGATAACATCCCCGGCGTGCCGGGCATCGGCCCCAAAAAGGCGAGCGCGCTCATTGCGCAGTACGGTAGCCTGGACGAGGTCATCGCACACGCCGATGAGGTCAAGGGCAAGATGGGCGAAAACCTGCGCGCACACATCGACGACGCGCTGCTGAGCCGTAAGGTGGCGACCATCCGCACCGATGCGCCCGTTGAGCTCGATTTTGAGTCGACGTCCTTCCCGGCGTTTTCTGCCGATGAGGTTTCCGCGGCGCTGGGTACGCTTGGTATCACCGCTATGCAGAACCGTTTCTTGGCGCTGATCGGCGGCGAGGGCGGGGCTGCTGCTGCCTCCAGTGTGTTTGAGATACCTGCGATAGTTCGCGCAACCGCCGGCGATGCTGAGGCGCTTGGTGCCGTTGCGGCTGAGGTTTCCCGCGCGGTTGATGCCGGCGAGTGGGTCGCCGCCGTGGTGGACGACGACAAGGAAGAGGGCGCGCTCTTTGGGCTGACGCGCACGCTGTGGCTGGCGACGTCCAAGGGCCTGTTCGCGCTCGAGGAGGGCGACAGCGATGCGGCGGTTGAGGTTGAGGGCTTTAACTTCGCCCACGGCGTGATTGCCGGCGTGCTCGCGCGCCTGTTTATGGAGGGCCGCGTGGCGAGCCCGGATATGAAGGCGCTGCTGCACGAGCTTTCGCCTATCGATTCCTCTGAGCCCGAGCTCATGGATCCGCTGGCAGTCGATTCCACGCGCATCTTCGATACCGTTGTTGCCGCCTACCTGTTGGATTCCGATCGCTCCGAGTTCGATGAGGCATATCTTGCCGATACCTATCTGCAGATGGCGCTGCCTGCGGCGCGCGGCGCAGAGGGTGCTGGTGAGGACGCTCCGGCGCCTGCCGCTCGCACGGCGGCCTTGACGCTGGCGCTGGTCGTACCGCTGCGCGACCGCATGACCCGCGAGAACGCCGTCAACGTGTTCGATGGCATCGAGATGCCACTCGTGCCGGTGCTTGCCAAGATGGAGCGCGCGGGCATGCTCGTGGACCCCGACCGTCTGCATAGTCTGTCCGAGGGGCTTGCTACCCAGATTGCCGAGGTTGAGCGAAACATTCGAGACCTGGCGGGTGACGAGACCTTTAACATCGGCAGCCCCATGCAGCTCTCGCATGTGCTGTTTGACGTTATGGGGCTTCCGACCAAGGGCCTCAAGAAGACCAAGCGCGGCTACTATTCGACCAACGCCAAGGTGCTGAGCGACCTTGCCCGTGACCACGAGATCGTGCGTCTGATCTTGGATTGGCGTGAGAAGTCCAAGATCAAGTCCACTTACCTGGATACGCTGGGCCCGCTGCGTCGTGGCGATGGCCGCGTGCACACCACCTACAACCAGACCATCACGGCGACGGGCCGCCTGTCCTCGAGCGACCCGAACCTACAGAACATCCCGACGCGCTCTGAGCTTGGTCGTACCGTCAAGACGGCGTTTTCGGCGGGCGAGGGCAGCGTCTTTTTGGCGGTGGACTACTCGCAGATCGAGTTGCGTCTGCTGGCGCATCTCTCGGGTGACGAGCACCTGGTGCGCGCCTTTAACGAGGGTGAGGACTTCCATGCCGAGACGGCCGCGCGCGTGTTTGGCGTTCCCGTGTCCGAGGTAACGCCCGATCTGCGCAGCCGCGCCAAGGCCGTGAACTTTGGCATCGTGTACGGTCAGCAGGCGTACGGCCTGTCGCAGTCGCTGCACATCTCGATGGCCGAGGCGCGCGACATGATCGACCGCTACTATGAGGCCTACCCGGGCGTGCGCACGTTCCTCGACAACGTGGTGGCGCGCGCCAAGCAGACGGGCTATGCCGAGACCATGTACGGACGCCGTCGTCATATTCCGGAGCTCAAGGCCAAAAACCCGCAGCTCCGCGGCTTTGGCGAGCGCACGGCTATGAACCATCCCATGCAGGGTACCGCGGCGGACATCATCAAGATTGCCATGGCCCGCGTAAGCCGCCGCCTGGAAGAAGAGGGCTTTGCCGCCCACATGATCCTGCAGGTGCACGACGAGCTGGACTTTGAGTGCCCCATCGACGAAGTCGAGCGCCTGACCGCCATGGTCCAAGACGTCATGGAACACGTCGTAGACCTACGCGTACCCCTCATCGCCGAAGCCAGCACCGGCATAACCTGGGCCGACGCCAAATAGGGAAGTGCCCACAACCCCAAAGTAACCAAAACAGAGGGGAGCCCCTTCCAAAAAGGGGCTCCCCTCTGTTCAAATAAATTCAGCCAAGTATCTAGACACTCAAGAGGCCATCTTGGCGGCAAGCAAAGTCAACATGGCCATGCCCGGGGCCGACCGCTTGATTTTTGCTCGTTCCGCACGAGCCGAAGAGCACTAAATGTGCTCTTCGTGCGAGCCCAGGACTTGACCGAGCAAAAATCAAGCGGTCGGCCCCGGGCATGGCGACGGGATAGATTAACGAGCCGCCAAGATGGCGTCGATGAGCGTCAGTACGCCCCCGTCGTTGTTGCTCGGAATGCGCCACTTGGCATGTGCGTTCATGTGCTCCTCGGCATTGTCCACGATAAAGCTGTGCCCGACGCGCTCCAGCATGGGGATATCGTTGTAGGTGTCGCCCACAGCGGCGGCGTCGGCGATATCGATGCCCAGGCGCTCGCAGAGATGCGCCACGCCCGAACCCTTGTCGACGCCCGGGTTCATAAAGTCGATCCACTCGCGGCCAGCATTGGTGACGTAGAGTCGGTCCGAGAATGCCGGGCTGTAGTCCTCGCGAAACGCCGGCTCGGCGTCGTAGTCGGGGAAGAAGATCGAAATCTTGTTGGATTCGACGTCAAGGCCCTCAAAGGTATCGACGTAGTTGATTGTGTTGTAGTAGACGCTGATCTCGTCGTGGTATTGATGGTCGCGGGCAAGCACGTAGAACTCGTCGAAGCAGCACAGGACGGGGACAGCGCGAGGATCCTCCGAGGCACGGCTCAAGACCTGCTGATACAGCTCCACGTCAATATTGCTCTTATAGATATAGCTGCCGCGATAGATCACGCACGCTCCGTTGTCGGGACAAAAAGCAAGGCGGTTTTTGATGCCCTCGAACATCTCCTCGAGCTTGGGGGCGGGACGTCCGCTGGCGGGGCAGAATACGATGCCGGCGTCGGCGAGCTTGTCCAGGCGCTCATCAAGACCCTGGGGCAGCACACGCTCGTCGGTCAGCAGCGTCTTGTCCATATCGACGGCGAGAATCTTAATGTTGCCGATGTTGGCGTCCGATTCGTAAGTTTGCATAAAAATGCGCCTTTCGTTTCGAGATTGTTTCAGACGTTATAACCATCAACTAGTAGTCGAGCGTATTTTCGCAGGAATGGTGCGTATTTGCACCACGCTTCACAAAGTAATGAAAAAACTTTTCAGAAATTTGAATTTGTCGCTTGTGCTGCGGGCACTTTAGCGTAATATAGCGACCATCGAAAACGGAGACGGAAAAACAACCGCTTACCGAGTAAAAGGTACCGTTTACGATATTTGAATTGCGCCCGGCGATACGTGAAAGGAGAGGCAGATGCAGTTCGTAAAGATCATCACCACTGCAGACAATGCCATCCGACGCCAGCGCGCAATTTCCCGACGACGATAACAATCGTCTCTGTCCGCATGGGGCGAATTGCCTCAACAGAGTCATTTTGAGGTCGTTGGGTTTTAGCACGACATTGCTGCATGTTTCTAGGGCATGTATGTGCTGATTTTTGCTATTTAACCTGATATTGCACGGTATATGACCTTGAAATGACTTGCAACTGACCGATGTTCTAACTAGCTACCAAGGGCGAAAGGAAACAGCCATGAGCAAGGAAAAAGTCGTTCTCGCATATTCCGGTGGTCTTGATACATCCGTATGTGTCAAGTGGCTCCAGGACGAGAAGAATCTCGATGTCGTTTGCGTCTGCGGCAACGTGGGCCAGGAAGAGACCGGACTGGATGCCAAGAAGCAGAAGGCGCTCGACCTGGGCGTTCTCGATTGCCAGGTGCTCGACCTGCGCGACGAGTTCTCCGATGAGTTCCTGACCAAAGCCATCGCCGCAAACTCCATGTACGAGAACAAGTACCCGCTGCTCTCCGCCCTGTCTCGCCCGCTGCTTGCCAAGAAGCTTGTTGAGGTCGCCCACGAGTTTGGCGCGACCTACGTCGCCCACGGCTGCACCGGCAAGGGTAACGACCAGGTCCGTTTTGAGGCCGCCGTCAAGGCCCTCGACCCCGAGCTCAAGGTTATCGCTCCGGTTCGCGAGTGGGACCTGAAGTGCCGTCCCGACGAGGTCGCCTATGCCCACGCCCACAACGTGCCGGTTCCCGAGGGTGCCAACGACAACCCCTACTCCATCGACGACAACCTGTGGGGTCGTGCCATTGAGTGCGGCCACCTGGAGGATCCCTGGAACGAACCGCTCGACGACGCCTGGGTTATGACCAAGAACCCCGAGGACACGCCGGACACCCCGACCTACACCGAGATTGAGTTTGAGGCCGGCAAGCCCGTCGCCGTAGACGGCAAGAAGATGAAGCTCTCCGAGATCGTCATCGCCCTCAACAAGATCTCCGGCGACAATGGCTTTGGCCGTCTCGATCTGGTCGAGGATCGCCTGGTGGGCCTTAAGAGCCGCGAGTGCTATGAGGTCCCCGGAGCCCTGACGCTCATCACCGCCCACAAGGCGCTCGAGGACATCTGCGTCGAGGGTGACCTGCTCAAGACCAAGATCAAGCTCGAACAGGATTGGGCCACCGCCGTGTACAACGGCCAGTGGTACAGCCCGCTCAAAAACGCGCTCGATGCCTTTATGGCCGATACCCAGAAGTTCGTGACCGGCACTGTCCGTCTGAAGTTCTTTAAGGGCAACTGCCATGTCGTCGGCCGCAAGAGCCCCTTCAGCCTCTACGACTACGGTCTGGCTACCTACGACCGCGACACCACGTTTGACGAGAAGGCCAGCGCCGGCTTTATCGAGATCGATACGCTGTCACTCAAGACGTGGGCAAAGGTCCAGGGCCCCAGCTCTGCTGCCGCCCAGGCCTAGCGCCCCCTTCCCTTGGTATCCGCGCGGCCCATCCGCGTGATACATAACGGGCGCACGGGGTCCCTACCTTTCGTTATGCTTGCTGACACTTCTTAACATCGGTGGCCCCTACGTTCCGCCCGCATATATGACGCCGCGACTGCGGCTGAGTCCGAGCCCCGCCGGGGTTGTCCGGCGGGGCTCCTTCTATCAATTTGGCGGCTCTGCGCCTATATATATGAGGAGTATCCATTATGTTCAATGCTGTCGTGCATGCTTTACTTGCCCTCGCGCCCGAGCTCGATGCTGCAAAGGTCGAGGACGTCCCTATGAGCCTGAAGGCTTGGATTGACGGTTCGCAGGGCAACATCCGGAGGGAGACGTTGGGCGCCAAGTGCATGGTGCGTCACTTCTTTGCAAATTAGCTATATGGCCTCGCGCACGGTGGGGAATATGCAAAACTAGCGGTTGAAAAATCGCTTTAGCGATATGGCGCATTGCTTTGGGCGCTTGTTTTGGTATTTGGAGAAAGGAGACGGTTCCATGGCTCTTTGGGGCGGTCGTTTTGAGGCGGGCGTGGCCGAGGTCACGCAGGAGTTTGGCGCGTCGTTGCCGGTCGACAAGCATCTCTATAAGCAGGATATCGCCGGCTCTAAGGCACATGCCAAGATGCTGGCCGCCCAGGGCATCATCAGTGCCGAGGACGAGCAGGCGATCGCCGAGGGCCTGACCGGAATCGAACAGGATATCGATGCCGGCAACTTTACCTTCGATATCAACGACGAGGACATCCATATGTCCATCGAGAGCGAGCTGACGCGTCGCATCGGTGAGGCCGGTAAGCGCTTGCATACCGGGCGTTCGCGCAACGACCAGGTGGCGACCGATACGCGCCTGGGCGTCAAGGCGCTTGCCAAGGAGCTCATGGAGGCCAATCTTGAGCTGCGCTATGTGCTGGTGGATGCGGCCAAGAAGTACGACAAGGTGATTCTGCCGGGCTACACGCATATGCAGCACGCTCAGCCCGTGCTGCTGTCGCATCATCTGCTGGCATATTCCTGGATGTTCGCGCGTGACTTTACGCGCCTGAAGGCCGCCTTTGATGCCGCCGACAACTGCCCGCTGGGCGCTGCCGCGCTTGCCGGTACGAGCTATCCGCTCGATCGTCAGATGACGGCTGCCGAACTTGGCTTTGCGGGTGTGATTCCCAACTCGCTCGATGCGGTTTCCGACCGTGATTTCCTGCTCGATCTGCATTATGCCGGCTCCGTCATGGCCATGCACCTGTCGCGTCTTTCCGAGGAGATCGTGCTGTGGTCGAGCTCCGAATTTGGCTTTATCACGCTCTCAGACTCCTACTCCACCGGCTCGTCTATCATGCCGCAGAAGAAGAACCCCGACTTTGCCGAGCTTATCCGCGGCAAGAGTGGCCGAGTCTATGGCAACCTGGTGCAGCTACTCGTGACCATGAAGGGCCTGCCCCTTGCTTATAACAAGGATTTGCAGGAGGACAAGGAGGGCGCTCTTGATACCGCTCACACGCTCATGCAGTGCCTGTCCGTTATGGCCGGAATGATTTCGACCTGGACCGTCAACGAGGATGCCATGGCGCGCGAGTGTGGCGTGGGACACCTTGCCGCTACCGATGTTGCCGATTACCTGGCTAAGCGTGGCCTGCCGTTCCGCGAGGCACACGCCGTGGTGGGCCATCTGGTCCTGATGTGCGAGAAGCGCGGCTGCAATCTTGAGGACCTGCCGTTTGAGGTGTTCCAGGAGGCAAGCCCGCTCTTTGAGCGCGACATTACCGAGGCGCTCGACATCCCGTCGATTGTCGCCGCGCGCACGACCGAGGGCGGTACCGCCCCTGCCGCCGTTGCCGTGCAGCTGCAGCGTGCCGAGGCGCAGCTCGTGGCCGATGAGGGCGTGTTTGGATCGCTGACCAAGGTCGTCGAGATGGGTCACGGGGCAAAGTAAGGGTTTGGCTGAAGCGGTTTTGGCCATTTATTGATAAATCGTTTTCGCTTTACGGGCGTCTGCTGTTGCGGGCGCCCGTATTTTGTTGCTATGGGGGAGGGGCTTGTCGAGAACTTCTGTAGGACCTTTGGGCAGGTTGTGAAGGGGGTGCGTTCACGGGCGACAACCGACCGTCCGCTCGGTTCGATGCGGTTGATGGGCGGTCGGATGGTACTCTAATCGGGCTTCGAAACAGAAGTGACACATATGGAGCGTTTTAATAAATTGCAGCGTTTCAATAAACAGCTTTTTGTTTAACTGCAGCTAAAACTCTGTTACGATGCAGTCCAGGCGGGTGCCGGAATGGGACTTGGGCACGCGCGAACCTACTTGAAAGGCTACCTTATGGCTATCGAGAAGACTTTCATCATGATTAAGCCCGACGCCGTGCGCGACCGCAAGATCGGCGAGATCGTTGCTCGCATTGAGCGCAGCGGCCTTGTCATCGAGCGCATGGAGATGACCACGCTCGAGCGCGCTACCGTCGAGGAGCACTACGCCCATCTGGCCGACAAGCCCTTCTTTGGGGGTCTCTGCGACTTTATGACGAGCGGTCCGGTCGTCAAGATGGTCGTTTCCGGTCTCTCCGCTGTCTCCAAGATGCGCACCCTTATGGGCGCTACTAACCCGCTTGATGCTGCCCCCGGCACCATTCGCGGCGACTTTGCTGTCGATGTCAACGCCAACGTGATCCACGGCTCCGACTGCCTGGAGAACGCCGAGATCGAGATCAAGCGCTTTTTTGGCTAAACCAGCTTTGACTCCTTAAAGCTGTTAGCGTGTGGCTTGGGCGCTGCGGAATTCCATCCGCGGCGCCCTTTTTATTCCAAAATCTATGAAGGGGCCCGCTCGGACATGAGTTACGAGCGGGCCCCTGCTGTTAGCTTGTGGCACTGAGTAGTTTAGGCCTCGTCGACGACCTTGAGGCCGCGCGTGTGGTCGATCTCGTTGAGGAGGTTAACGCGACGCTCGTGACGACCGCCCTCAAACTCGGCGTCGAGCCACTCGTCGACAATCATCTTGGCGAGCTCGGAGCCCACGACGCGGGCGCCAAAGGCGAGCACGTTGGTGTTGTTGTGCATGCGCGAGAGCTTGGCGCTGAAGGGCTCGGAGCATACGACGGCGCGAACACCTTCGACCTTGTTGGCGGCCAGGCTGATGCCGACGCCGGTACCGCAGATCAGGATACCCAGGTCGACGTCACCGTTGGCCACGGCCTTACCCACCTTGTAGCCGGCGATGGGGTAATCGAAGCTCTCGGAGGTGTCGGTGCCAAAGTTCACGACCTCGCAGCCGCGCTCCTTCAGGTGCTCGGAGATGATGTTCTTGAGCTCGACGGCGGCGTGGTCGTTACCGATACCGATCTTCATGAGTGGTTCCTCTCTGGTCCGTGCGGCGGAATTGCTAAAGGTTTTACCGCGTTCGACTGCATGATAGCGCGACTTTTGTGTAAACGCTCGGGCGTTTTTTGGTCAAACGCTTTAGCATGCAACAAGACTAGCTTTTCATGTATTAACGCTGTCAGTTTGCGCTTGAACGCCGTCCGCCGGAACTTGGGTTGCGGTTTTTGATGCATTGTTATCAAATAAAAGAGCTAACTATTATCGAGAGCCCAGCCCGTTATACAAGTAGGAGATATCTATGCCTGCCGATTCCATCCGTGATGCCGCGTTTTGCGATGTTTTGAACCGCGAACTTGTCTGTGCACTCGGCTGCACCGAGCCCATTGCCGTTGCCTATGCGGCGGCGCTGGCGAGTCAGACGCTCGGTTGCGAACCCGATCATATGGATGTTGCCTGCTCGGGCAACATCATCAAGAACGTCAAGAGCGTGACCGTGCCCAACTCGGGCGGTATGCACGGTATTGAGGCCGCGGCCGTGCTGGGTGCCGTGGGCGGCGACGCTAAGAGCGCGCTCGAGGTTCTCGAGAGCGTTAACGATGAAGACCGCGCTCGCGTGGCCGAGCTCCTCGCTGACGCCGGCTACTGCGATGTGTCGCTTGTCGAGGGAGTGCCCAACCTCTACATCAAGGTGACTGCGACGGCTGGGGGCCATACCGCGGTCGTCGAGATTACCGACCACCACACCAATGTTACGTGCCATACGCTCGACGGTATTCCGGTGTGCGGCAAGTCGGCGGGGGAGTGTGCCGCCTGCGCCGAGCGCGTCGTGGCCGAGCGTGCGGCAGATAGCGCCGATACGCCCATGTCGATTGAGTCCATCGTCGACTTTATCGAGGACGGTGACATTGAGGACGCCCGCGCTGCCGTTGAGCGTCAGATTGAGCTGAACGGTGCGATCAGTGCCGAGGGCCTGGCGCACGCTTGGGGCGCCGAGGTTGGCCGTACGCTGTTGGGCGCTCGTGCCGATGACGTCGCCTGCCGTGCCCGTGCCCGTGCAGCCGCCGGGTCCGACGCCCGCATGAACGGCTGCGCGCTGCCGGTCGCCATCGTGTGCGGCTCGGGCAATCAGGGCATTACCTGTGCCTTGCCCGTTATGGAGTATGCCGAGTATTTGCGCTGCGACCATGATCGCCTGGTGCGCGCCGTGATGCTGTCTGATCTGATCGCCGTGCATATCAAGAGCTATATTGGTGCGCTCTCGGCGTTTTGCGGTGCTATTTGCGCCGCATGCGGTGCCGGTGCTGCGATTACCTGGCTGTGTGGTGGCACGCGCGAGCAGATTGGCGCGACGGTTTCGAACACGCTCGGTAACGTGGGCGGCATCGTGTGCGATGGCGCCAAGGCAAGCTGTGCCGCCAAGATTTCCGCTGCCGTTGACGCTGCGATTCTGGGCCACGATATGGCCATGCAGGGCCGCGGCTTCCGCGCCGGTGAGGGCCTCATTCAGGATACCGTCGAGCAGACGATCGCCAGCATGGGCTATGTGGGCCGCGTGGGCATGAAAGATACCGACGTCGAGATCCTCAACATCATGATCGGCAAGACTCGAGTTTGTTAGGACAGTACGTCGGCTATTTGGTGTTCGTAGAAGGCTTCTACTACGGCGTTGAAGTCGTGGGCGAAGTCTTCCATGGTTCCGCGCCAGGTGGCTCGGCTGGGCTTGCCTTGGCCCACATAGGCAGTCTGAATGCCGCAGGCGGGGCTGGGGAAGTCGCGCTTGGGGTCGTTGCCCACCATGAGGACCTCGTGCGGCTCGAGCCCCATCACCTGAAGCTGCTCTAGATAGTAGGTGGCATCGGGCTTGCAGCGGGTGGTGTTTCCCATGTGCGTGACGAGCTCAAAGGGGGCGTCGGCCAGGTCGCCCCAACTCATGCGGCACTCGATGGCCCCCTGCGGAAAGCTGGGGTTGGTAAAGAGCGCGCAACGCAGTCCTGCATCCTGTACGGCCTGAAGCGCGGCATGTGCGCCGGGCATGGCGTGGGCGTTGATGACATCGTCGTTCTTGTACGGAAGAACTTCGCGGTCGTAGTAGGTAAACGCCTCGTAGATGAGTGGGTCCGAGAGGCAAATGCCGCACCGGCGCTCAACCTCTTCTTGGTAGAACTCAAGATTGGTGCGATTATCCGTGCCGCTTCGGCGATTGGCGTTGAGGTCGACCAAGATGGTGCCGAGGCGCGCCATCGTGCCACCGTGGCTGCGGCGACCAATATCCGCGAGCATCGACGAGACATCCTTAAAATAGCGAAGGATGAACGCGTTGAGGTTGATGCTAAGAAGCGTTTCGTCCATATCGAAAACGACTGCTTTGAGCACGCGGGCACCTTTCTCGAAAAATCGTTCCAGAATCGTTGGCTCCGGATACTTTACCTCAAAGGCGTATGGGCAAACTGCTTATCGTCAAGTTGTGGAGGCGGCTGTCCATAAGATTACGAAAAAGTCTCCACACGAGTAAAAAATCGCAGTTCACGCTTGAAATCGAACTCATTTCCCCGTAACCTATACGAACGTGATTGCATAAGCGTCACATTAGTATCTGTCGGCTCCCGAGTGTTCCTAAACGTTGTGTGCTTGTCGCACCCTTCTGTAGGTCCTAGCAATCGGGGCCCCGTAGTTCGAAAGGGGTCCACCTTTGAGTGAGATTCAGAACTCGTCCATTTTCTCTCTTGACGATGTCAATGAGGAGGAGATGAACAACCTCATCGACGGTACGATTACCGACTTTGATGAGGGCGATCTCGTTAACGGCACTGTCGTCAAGATCGAGCATGACGAGGTGCTCGTTGACATCGGATTCAAGTCCGAGGGCGTTATCCCGGTCCGCGAGCTGTCCATCCGCAAGGACGCTAACCCTGCAGACATCGTTGCACTCGGTGATCCCATCGAGGCTCTGGTTCTCCAGAAGGAGGACAAGGACGGTCGTCTGGTCCTGTCCAAGAAGCGTGCCGAGTACGAGCGTGCTTGGAACCGCATCGAGGAGAAGTTCAACTCCGGCGAGAACGTCGAGGGCGAGGTTATCGAGGTTGTCAAGGGCGGCCTGATCCTCGACATCGGCCTGCGTGGCTTCCTGCCCGCATCCCTCGTCGACCTCCGTCGTGTCAAGGACCTCACCTCCTACATGGGCACCCGCATCGAGGCCCGCGTCATCGAGATGGACCGCAACCGCAACAACGTCGTCCTCTCCCGTCGCGTCGTGCTCGAGGAGTCCCGTAAGGCCGAGCGCTCCGAGATTCTGTCCAAGCTCAAGTCTGGCATGCGTCTCCAGGGCACCGTTTCCTCCATCGTCGACTTCGGCGCCTTCGTCGACCTCGGCGGTATCGACGGCCTCATCCACATTTCCGAGCTCTCCTGGAACCACGTCAACCATCCTTCCGAGGTTGTCAAGGTCGGCCAGGAGGTCGAGGTCGAGGTTCTCGACGTCGATCTCAACCGCGAGCGCATCTCCCTGGGTCTCAAGCAGACCACCGAGGATCCGTGGCGCGCACTGGTCAAGAAGTACCCCGTCGGCGCTATCGTCGAGGGCACTGTGACCAAGCTTGTCCCGTTCGGCGCTTTCGTCGACCTGGGCGAGGGCATCGAGGGCCTGGTGCACATCTCCGAGATGGCCAACAAGCACGTCGACCAGCCTTCTCAGGTCACCCACGTGGGCGACAAGGTTCAGGTCAAGGTCATGGAGATCGACCTCGACCGTCGTCGTATCTCCCTGTCCATGAAGTCTGCTGCTGAGACTCTGGGCGTCGAGATCGAGGTTACCCCGCTGCCTTCCGAGAAGAAGGACGAGGAGACCGACGCCGAGTAAATCGGTTTGACGATCACTTGTTTTAAGGGATCCGTCCGCAATGGACGGGTCCCTTTTTGCATTTCCTGCCGAGATGCGCGATGCTGCCCGTGTGCAATGCCGCCTAGGCTGTTCACGGGCTATTAGGTTGTTGGTGCATGAAAAATGCCGACATCCCGCCTCGGGGAGGAGGCGGGAACGCACCGAGTAGACGGAGGGGTGCGGAGCGCGGTCGCGTCTCGACTGACGACGTTGCCCATCGACGATACTATTGTACTGCATAGCGTGGTTCTTGGTTTATCGTGTCGAACGCTTGTGTTGTGCCATTGCCTGTGACAACGGTGTGCTACACTCTTGCACTGCTGAGTGGGCCAGACGGTCGCGCGATGTGCTGCTTGCGGCACGCGTGAGGAAAGTCCGGGCTCCAGAGGGCGGGATGCCGGCTAACGGCCGGGCGGAGTGATCCGACGGAAAGCGCCGCAGAAAAGAAGACTCCCACCTGCGCCGCAAGGCGTAAAGGGAAAAGCTGAAACGGTGGTGTAAGAGACCACCAGCGTCGTGGCAACACGGCGGCTTGGCAAGCCCCATCCGGAGCAAGCGCGAATAGGAACGCTATGGGCCGGCCCGGTCCGCGTTCGGGTAGCGTGCGTGGAGCTGCACGGTAACGTGCAGACAAGATAAATGACCGTTCACGACAGAACCCGGCTTACAAGCCCACTCGGCACTTTGTTGACGCTGCGAACCCGTCAGCGCGGCAATCTGCCTTTCAAGCCTTCGGGCATGACCATAAGGTCAATGCCCTCGTCTTTCAAGGCACCTTGCTCGCGCTGACGGGTTCTCGCCTTCGACGGCGTCAGCTGGCCGATTTGGCGCTCATTCGTCGGTCGCCGCCATAAGGCGTGCTCCCTCCTCTTTCGGGCCAAATCGACTCAGCTGACGCCGTCTCGCTGTTTTTGCCTGGTCATTGACGTCGCCGTTCTATTTACCGGGGTTATCGGTACGGCCTTTGCCGTATTATTGAGGCTGTTTGTTGCCGCGCTTAGTTTTGTTGAGGGGCTTTGTTGGACAGCTATTTTACTCTGCAATCGAATATTGAGGTTTCGGGCGAGTTTGTGGACCGCAAGAGCCGGTTTATTGCCCAGCTGGTCCATATTGAGTCCGAGGATGAGGCGAATGCCTTTATCGAGACAGTTCGCAAGCGCCATTACGACGCTCGACACAATGTTCCCGCGTGGATTTTGGTCGATGGACGCGAACGCCAAAGCGATGATGGTGAGCCGAGCCGCACGAGCGGTATGCCGACGCTCGAGGTG
>WGSR01000150.1 GCA_014871545.1 Collinsella sp.
GATTCGGTTCCCCGGGGCTTTGACGTTGTGGTTTCGACGCGTTGGCCCGAGGTCGCTCAGATTTGTGATGACAAGCATTGCCCGTGCGTGCTGCACGATGGCGAGCTGCGCAGCGAAAGCGTCCGTGCGGGCCTTTCGTGGGGAGTCGAACGCAACTGGAAAGGTTGCCTCTTTTTGCCGGGCGACCAGCCGCTCGTGAGTTCGGATTCTTTTGAGGCTATGGTTCGTGCATTTGACGAGCGTGGCCGCAAGCATCCGGTGCGTCTTGCGTGCAACGGTGAGCCTTCGAGCCCGGTGCTCTTTCCGGCGGAACTGTTCGATGCACTTATGTGTCTTGAGGGTAAGGACGGCGGCGGTTCGATCCTCAAGGACCGTACCGACGTGGTGCTGGTCGAGGCGCGTGCCTACGAGCTGTGGGACGTCGATACCGTCAAGGGACAGCGACGCATAACGGAGCATATCGCCGCCTGCTCGTATTTTGATCGCGTGGCCAACTGCATCAATCAATAAGGAGCAATTATGATCATCATCAAAAACGGCGCACTCGTGACGCCCCAGGGGCTTCGCCGCGCCGATCTTGCCATGGATGGCGATAAGATCGTGCGGATTGCCGCGGCGATTGAGCCGGCCGAGGGCGATACCGTCGAGGATGCTGCGGGCTGCTGGGTGTTCCCGGGCTTTATCGATGGGCACACGCACATGCAGTGCTGGACCGGCATGGATTGGACGGCCGATAGCTTTGAGACCGGCACGCGCGCGGCTGCCTGCGGCGGCACGACGACCATTGTGGACTACGCGACGGCCGATCGCGGCGTGACCATGCCCGATGCCTTGGTCGAGTGGCATCATCGCGCCGACGGCACCTGCACCGCCAACTATGCCTTCCATATGGCGCTTGCCGAGTGGAATGAGCGCAACCGCGCCGATCTTTCGGCCATGCGCGAGGCGGGCGTGTCGTCGTTTAAGACCTACTTTGCCTACGACCATCTGCGCCTGGACGATGCCGAGACGCTCGAGGTGCTGGAGGAGCTCAAGCGCGTGGGCGGTATCCTGTGCGTGCATTGCGAGAACGGCACGTTGGTCAACGCGCTGCAGAAGCGCGTGTTTGAGCAGGGTATCCACGGGCCCGAGGGCCATGCGCTCAGCCGTCCGGACGTGTGTGAGGCCGAGGCCGTGAGCCGCCTGCTGTATCTGGCGCACTTGGCCGGGGACGCTCCGGTCAACGTGGTGCACCTTTCGACCAAGCTGGGGCTCGAGGCCATTCGCGCTGCCAAAGCGCGCGGGCAGAAGAACATCTATGTCGAGACATGCCCTCAGTATCTGATGCTCGACGACACCTGCTATCTGGAGCAGGGCGAGGACGGCTTTGCGGGCGCCAAGTACGTGATGAGCCCGCCGCTGCGCCATGCCGGTGACCGTGCCGCGCTGCGCGAGGCGCTTGTGGCTGGCGAGATCGATACTATTGCGACCGATCATTGCAGCTTTAACCTGCACGGGCAAAAGGACCGAGGACGCGATGATTTCCGCGCGATTCCCAACGGCGGGCCCGGCGTGGAGCATCGTCCCGTTGCGATTGCCACGAGCTTTGAGGGACAGCTGGGTCCCGAGGATCTGTGCCGCTTGATGAGCGAGAATCCGGCGCGCGTTTTTGGCATGTATCCGCGCAAGGGCTGTCTTGCCGAGGGCGCCGATGCCGACGTGTGCGTGTGGGATCCCAAGGCGCGCTGGACCATTCGCGCGGCGACGCAGCATCAGGCCGTGGACTACACGACGCTCGAGGGCTTTGAGGCACATGGCCGCGCCAAGGCCGTGTTTGTGAACGGCGTGCTGGCGGCACGCGACGGCGAGCCCACCGGAGCCCAACCCGGCCGCTACGTGCCCCGCTAACGGGAAGACCGCCGGGGTAGCTAATTTGGGAGATGATTTTTTGGGACGGGGTAGCAAAAAGAGCCCCGTCCCAAATTTGCTACCCCTGGAGGCTGGTGGCGATGAGGGGGCGGCCGAGGGCTGCCTCGAAGCAATCTGCCATCGTTGGATCGGCAAGCGTGTCGACTTGGTTGAGCATAATGCGGGCATTGCTGAGGTTCAGCATCTGCAGCTCGGCATTGAGCGCCATAGCGACGCGCTCTGGGGTGGCGGTGTCGGTGGGCTCGCGGCCGCAGCGCTCGCAGAAGACCTCGGGGCGGTGGACAACCTCGGCGACGGGCTTGCCCAGCCCCGAGGCGCCGACGACCCAGACAACGTTTGCCGTGCCGGCGGGAACGACCGGCTCCCAGGCGGCGTGGGCCTTGAGCGGGAGCCGCTTGCTGCCGTCCGCCTCGGCCAGGACGTAGTCAAAGCGCTGTGCCAGCTCGCCGAGCGGCTCGGCGGGGGCGGAGAGCTTGCCCGTCTGGGGGTTCAAGACGCCTGCCTGGCAGATGCTTCCGCGCGCAAGGCCCGCGCAGGCCTCGCAAGTGCAACTGGGGACATGTGCGGCGCCCGGCTTCCAAGGCGCGGCGTCCAGACGCCGGCTCGACCCGTCCCATGGCCCGCCGGCGACGGGAAACATGTGCGTGGTGGTACAGAGGAGCACGCGGCCGCCGGCGCGCATGAGCTCGAGCCCCAGCGTCTTCAGCAACGTCGACTTGCCGCCACTGCCGATAATCGCGGTAATGCCCGGCTCGATCCTGAGCGCCGAGGCAAGATTGCCGCTAACCGTTTCCATCTGTTCACCGCCGTATAATACTGTGATAATAAATAATCATCAGAGTAGCGGCCGAACCGCTTTTGCTCTGCTCAAACCGTAGCACAGGGAGGTGCCCCGGGAATGCTCGTTTATGTTCGCGGCGCCGGCGATATCGCCACGGGTGTCGCCGCTCGCTTGGTGCGCGCCGGCGTGTCGGTCGTTATGGCCGATATCGCGGTTCCCACGTGCATCCGCCGCACAATCAGTTTTTGCGAGGCCATTCGCTTGGGCGAGGTCCAGGTCGAGGGTATTTGCGCCCGCTTGGCGCAGACGCCGACAGAGGTGCTTGCAATTACCGAGGCCGGAGACGTCGCCGTCGTGGTAGACCCCCAGGCCAAGATGCTCGACGAACTGAAGCCCGCGGCCGTGGTGGACGCGATTCTGGCCAAGCGCAACTTGGGCACCACGCGCGATATGGCGCCTGTCGTTATTGCCGTGGGACCGGGCTTCACCGCGCCGGTTGACTGCGACGCAGCGGTCGAAACCATGCGCGGGCATTTTTTGGGCCGCGTCATTACCCAAGGTTCGCCCCAGCCCAACACGGGCGTGCCGGGCGTCATCGCCGGCTATGGCAAGGAACGAGTTATCCACAGCCCCGCCGCCGGCGTGTTTCGGTCCGACCGCGCAATCGGCGACATCGTGAGCGCCGGAGACGTGATTGGCTACGCGGGAGACACACCCATGTGCACGCAGATCGATGGCTGTCTGCGCGGGCTTTTGGCGAACGGCGTGCGGGTGACCGAGGGCTTTAAATGTGCCGACGTCGACCCGCGCGGCGATGCCAGCTACATCAACTATATTTCGGACAAGGCGACGTCGGTCGGCGGCGGCGTGCTCGAGGCGCTCGCCATGCTCACCGGTGTATTCCAGGGATAGGAAATTGCAATGGAAAAGCTCGATGTGGTGAATGCTGCGCTTGGCGCTCTGAAGGCTGGTAAGACGTGCGAGCTGGTGGTAGTTGCCGGCACGGCAGGGTCATCGCCGCGCGGCGTGGGCGCCTGGATGGCCGTCTTTGCCGATGGCAGCCAAGCAGGTACCATCGGCGGCGGCAAGATCGAGCTCTTTGCGCTGAACGAGGCGCGCGAGCTGCTGGCCGCAGGGCAATCGCGTCTGGTCCGCTACACCATGGGCGGCGAGAACTCCGATACCGGCATGATCTGCGGCGGAGCCATCTGCCTGTGCTATCTGCACCTGGATGTATCGCAGGTGCCGTTGTTCCAGTCGGTTGCCGACGTCTTGGCGTATCGACGCATCGGCGACTTCGTCATCGACTTTGAACCGTTTATCGCAAACGCGCTCGAGGGCGATGTGGCCGAGTACCATGGCGGGGCATCGCGCCATACCATTGCGGGCTGCCCCGAGCTTTCGCTGGTGGAGGAGGGGAGTAAGGTCACCTACACCAACGCCGCCTCCGAGATTCCCCCGGCGCACATCGAGACGCTCTGCCCCGAGGGCCTGACCTACATCTTTGGCTGCGG
>WGSR01000151.1 GCA_014871545.1 Collinsella sp.
GGCGGTATGCGTATCCACAACGCCGAGATGCAGATGTCCATGCTCAAGCTCCTGGGCTTTACCGAGGAGCGTGCCGAGTCTCAGTTCGGCTTCCTCATGGAGGCACTCAAGTTTGGTGCGCCCCCGATGGGCGGTTTCGCTCTGGGCCTGGACCGCGTGTGCATGCTGCTCACCGGTTCCGACTCCATCCGCGACGTCATGGCGTTCCCCAAGACGGCCAGCGGCTCCGACCTTATGTCGGGCGCCCCGAGTGCCGTTTCCGGCGCCCAGCTCAAGGACGTCAGCCTGCGCCTGATGTAGGCAAGCGGCTACATATTGCCCGTTGCGAGGGAAGGACGCGTGCCTTCCCTCGTTTTTTATGGGACGGGGGTGCGCCGGTAACGTACAATAACTACCACGTGGCTGGGTTTGCCGGCCGAATGTGTGATGTCGTGGGAGGGGACATGGTCGAGTTTACAAAGACGATTAAAGATCCGTTGGGATTACATGCCCGCCCGGTTGCGCTGCTCTATGACATCATTGCCAAGCACCGTAGTGACGTGTCGGTTTCGATTGGTGACCGCTACACCGATGGCCGCGACGTTATAGGGCTCATGGCACTCTGCGGCGAATGTGGCGAAGACGTCGTGTTCCGCGTTTCGGGCGTAGATGAGGCCTCCTGTGTCACATCGATCAGAAATCTCTCGCTTTAAGCATGACAGGGCGTGGTAAAGGATGGTCCTTTGCCGCGCCCTTTTGTTTCGTATAGGAAACTTTTTCGAAAACTGAATAGAGACCCTTTCCAAAAAGTTAACCACGTGCTAGTTTACTAAAGCGAACATAGACGTGGTTAACTTTTATCGCGTCGATGTTGAGGACGAACCGACGTTAGGAGCTCACTCATGTCTTGCGGACCGCAGATGCCGGCCATGCCGCTTTCGATGGTAAAAGCGGGCGAAACCGTGCGCGTGTCTCGTGTAAAGGGCAATGAGGATATGAAGCACCACCTCAAGGACCTCGGCTTTGTCGAGGGCAACGAAATCCACGTGGTGAGCTCGAGTGGCGCCAATATCATCGTCACGGTGCTGGGCGCACGCTTTGGTATCGATTCCAAGGTTGCCATGCACATCATGACCGTCGGTTAGTCTGCAGCATTTCATAAAAACCGAAAGGGGGATAAGAGGATGAAGACGTTGGGTGACGTTAAGGTGGGCGAGAGCTCCACCATCGTCAAGCTTCACGGTGAGGGTGCGCTTCGCCGCCACCTTATGGACCTGGGGCTCATCAAGGGCACTTCGTTCAAGGTCGTGAAGGTTGCACCGCTCGGTGATCCGGTCGAGATCAACGTGCGCGGCTACGAGCTTTCCATCCGCAAGGAGGAGGCGGCCGTCGTCGAGGTCCAGTAAGGGCTCGCGACGTATATTTCTGCAGATAAAGTTAGGTTTTTCTAACTTAATGCAGCACTTTGAAGCACATTATCCAGCCCGTGCGGAGAAAGCAGCGCGGACACATAAGGAAGAAGGATTGAATGGCGGATTCTCAGATCCATGTCGCACTGGCGGGTAACCCCAACTGCGGCAAGACCACGCTTTTCAACCTGATCACCGGCGCCAACGGCTACGTTGGCAACTGGCCCGGCGTCACGGTTGAGAAAAAGGAGGCCAAGCTCCTAAGCGACAAGAACGTTACCATCACGGACCTCCCTGGTATCTACTCGCTTTCCCCCTACAGCCCCGAGGAGCAGTGCTCGCGCGATTACCTCATGAGCGGCGAGCCCGATGTGGTCGTCCAGGTTGTCGATGCCACCAACCTCGAGCGCAACCTGTACCTGGCGCTTCAGGTTATCGAGACCGGCCTGCCCGTAGTCGTCGCCCTCAACATGGCCGACTTGGTCGAGAAGAACGGCGATAAGATCGACACGGACAAGCTCTCCAAGAAGCTCGGTTGCCCGGTCATGATGATCTCGGCCCTTAAGAACAAGGGTATCAAGGAGCTTTTCGAGCAGGTCAAGAAGTCTGCCGCTTCTAAGGGCCAGGTGCCGGAGCACAAGTTCGATTCCTCCATCGAGGACGTTCTGGACCACATCGAGAACAACCTGCCGGCGAGCGTTCCCGCCAACAAGCGCCGCTACTACGCGGTCAAGCTGTTTGAGCGCGACGCGGACGCCTGCAAGCTCATCAACCTCACTAAGGAGAAGGCCGCTCGCGTGGAGCAGCTGGTCGCCCAGTGCGAGCAGGATTGCGACGACGACGCCGAGTCCATCATCACCGGTGAGCGCTATGGCGTCATCGCGCACATCATCGATGAGTGCCTCACCAAGGCTCCGGCCAAGATGAGCACCTCCGAGAAGATTGACCGTGTGGTTACCAACCGTATCCTGGGCCTGCCGATCTTTGTCGTCATCATGTTCTGCGTGTACTACATCGCCGTTTCTACCTTGGGCGGCACAGTGACCGACTTCACCAACGACCAGCTCTTCGGCACCGACGGTTGGTACGTGCTCGGTCAGGGCCGCGACGCCTACGACGCGGCCGTCGAGGCTGCGGGCGACAATGCCGACTCGGTCGACCCGGCACAGTACGGCCCCTATGTCCCGGGTATCACCACCGTGGTGCACGACGCCCTTGTGGCGGGCGGTACCGAGGACGGCGGTCTGGTCGATTCGCTGGTCTGCGACGGCATCGTCGGCGGCCTGGGTGCCATCTTTGGCTTTGTGCCGCAGATGTTCCTGCTGTTCGTGATGCTGTCTTTTCTGGAGGACTGCGGCTATATGGCTCGCGTCGCCTTCATCATGGACCGCGTGTTCCGCCGCTTTGGCCTGTCCGGTAAGTCATTCATCCCCATGCTCGTGTCCTCGGGCTGCGGCGTCCCCGGCGTCATGGCCACCAAGACCATCGAGAACGAGAAGGACCGCCGCATGACGGTCATGACCACCACGTTTATTCCCTGTGGCGCTAAGCTGCCGATCATCGCCCTGCTCATGGGTTCCATCATCGGCGATTCTTCCACCACCGCCGCGTGGATCAGCCCGCTCTTCTACTTCCTGGGCGTCTTTGCCGTCATCGCCTCGGGCCTCATGCTCAAGAAGACCAAGCTCTTCGCCGGCCGCCCGACGCCGTTCGTTATGGAGCTTCCTGCCTACCACTTCCCGGCGATCCGCTCTTGGGCGCTGCACGTGTGGGAGCGCTGCTGGGCCTTTATCAAGAAGGCCGGCACGGTCATCTTCGCGTCCACTGTCGTGGTTTGGTTCCTGTCCAACTTTGGTAGCTACAACGGTTCCTTTGGCTTCCTGCCTGCGATGGACGGCATCCCCGAGGAGTTCATGGACTACTCCGTGCTTGCCATGCTGGGCAACCTGGTCGCCTGGATCTTCGCCCCGCTCGGCTTTAGCACCTGGCAGGCCACCGCACTGACTGTCTCTGGCCTCGTCGCCAAGGAGAACGTCGTCGCCACCGCCGGCTCGCTGCTGTCCGTCGCCGATGCGGGCGAGACCGACCCGAGCCTGTGGACCGCGTTTGCCGGCATGTTCCCCACCATGGGCGCTTGCGTTGCCTTCGGTGCCTTCAACCTGCTGTGCGCTCCGTGCTTTGCCGCCATTGGCACCATCCGCAACCAGATGGACTCTGGCAAGTGGACCGCGATTGCCATCGGCTACGAGTGCGCCTTCGCTTGGGTGATCGGCCTGTTCATCAACCAGTTCTACAACTTGCTTGTTCTTGGACAGTTTGGTATCTGGACGATTGTGGCCATCGTGCTGCTGGTTGCGATGCTCTTCCAGATCTTCCGTCCCATGCCCAAGCATGCATGGACCGACGAGGACGAGACCAACACTGCTTCCGCCGCAGTTTCCGCTTAAGTCCGAATAAGGATTAACCCCTTTCCACGAGCCCGGGTGTCCCAGCGACACTCGGGCTTTTTGGTGGGGGAGATATGGCGTTTCCGCAGATAAAACCGACCAAAATAAAACGTCCCTATTTGGTAGGTGGAGAATGGGGTAAAGTAAGTGATGGCTAACTAGAGGAGGCTTGCTATGGCACCTATCGATATTGTTGTACTGGCTGTTATCGGTATTGCGTTTGTCGCCGTGTGCGTGCGTATCTACCGCAAGGGCACCTGCGCCGACTGCGCTCAGGGTGGCGTTTGCACGGGGCATTGCTCCAACAAAAAGACGTGCGCCGC
>WGSR01000152.1 GCA_014871545.1 Collinsella sp.
CACATTGACCACGGATTTGATAGCCGGCGCCGGCTTGGCGGCAAGCCCCTCCCCCGCAAAGGCGTAGCGCTCGGTCACGTTGATGGTGCCATACAGGTTGGCGGCGATGTCGTCGGCCGAATCCTGCGTACCGGCAACGTTCACGATCACCTGAGGCTCAAGGTCACCTGGAAACGCGTCCGGCTCGCGGACATCAACAATCAGATGGCGGTAGTGTTCGTGTTCGATCGCCGCCGGCAGCAAATCAAAGCCCACGACCTCGTGGCCCTCGTCCAAAAAGTGCTGCACGCACGCGGCTCCGATGCCACCCGAAGCGCCCGTGATCAAAACCCGCATACTTGCTCCTTAGGCGGTTGCGTGGCGCTCGAGGTACTCGGAGCCCACATTCTCGCGCTCCCAGCCGCGCACGACCTTGTAGCCCACGGGGCTCAGGAAGACTTCGCACAGCAGCTCGGCGACGGCACCCGTCAGCGAGCACATAAGGACCTGCACCCAGGTCCAACCAAAGAACGTGTGGCTCACCACAATGGCAAAGACCAGATTGTCGATAAACTGGCCAACGCCCGTAGACACATAGGAGCGGAAGGCGAAGCTCGCAAAGTTATTCTTTTTGAGCATACGGCCGAGCGACTGGTTGAGCGTGGAGTTAACCACGGCAGAAACGAGCATTGCCAGCGAAGAGCCCAACACCACGTACCAGGTGCCGCCGATGGTGGCGTTAAGGGCGGTGTTGACCTCGATCATGCCCGTGTCGTAGTAAGCGCCCCACATGCCGGGCGTGAGCGAACACGCCCAAAAGCACAGGCTGACGGCGAGGTTGACCAGCAGCGCAAGGATAGAGATTTTGATGGATGCCTTGGCGCCAAAGCGCTTGCAGATCATGTCCTGGCACAAAAACGAAACCCAGCTCACCACAAAGCCGCAATCGAGTGCCAGATACGGCAGGCTGATAAGCTCTTTGTTGGCCAGCAGGTTCATCATGATGACGCTCACGAAAAACAGCGAAACCGTTGCCGCGGGAATGCTCCGCAACAGGACCTTGTAGTCCTCCATGACCTTCTTGATCATTATGTACTCCTTTGGTTTTAGGTTTAACGAGCAGGATATCGGACCCGAACTGCTCGGACGCCCCGGTCTTGAGACGACGGTGGGTATGATAGCCGCTCACACGGCATCAGGCAAGCAAACGGCGCGGCAGCCCCGCAGGGCCACCGCGCCGATGCGTTAAAAGGCCACGTTGCCAAACTCCGACAGGATAAGGTCGGGGTTGTGGTCGGTTGCCCAATCCACGTTCCACGGGCTCGTGAACAACAGCAGCTTACCGCCGCGCATGTCCTCGACGCGCAACGTGTCGCGCGTGAGCGAAAGGCCCGGGATATCGATGGTGTCGGGGTCGTTCTGGATCCAGCGGATGTCCGTATAGGGCAGCGGCTGGCGACGTACCTCAACACGGTACTCAGCCTTGAGGCGGCGCTCGAGCACCTCAAACTGCAGCACGCCGACCACGCCCACAATGACGCTCTCCATGCCGGCACCCAGCTCGCGGAAGATCTGGATGGCACCCTCCTGGGCAAGCTCCTCCATGCCCTTGACGAACTGCTTGCGCTTGAGCGTGTCGACCTGCGTAATGCGAGCGAACATCTCGGGGGCAAACGTCGGGATCTGCGGATACTGCACGTGGCGCTTGCCAGAGCACACGGTGTCGCCGATGCTAAAGATACCCGGATCGAAGAGGCCCACGATATCGCCCGCGTACGCCTCGTCCACGATGGCACGGTCATCGGCCATCATCGACGTGCCCGTGGCAGGCTTAAGCTTGCGGTTGCCCTGCACGTGGAAGGCGTCCATGCCGCGCTCGAACTTGCCCGAGCAAATACGCACAAAGGCGATGCGGTCGCGGTGGTTCTTGTCCATGTTGGCCTGGATCTTAAACACAAAGCCGCTAAAGTCGTCGCGGCAGGGATCGACCGGCTCGCTGGTGAGCGTATCGGTATAGGCACGCGGCGTCGGGGCCAGACGCAGGAACTCCTTGAGGAAGGGTTCCACGCCAAAGTTGGTGAGCGCCGAGCCAAAGAACGCCGGGCTCAGCTTGCCGCAGGCCACGGCATCCAAATCGAGCTCGTCGCCGGCGCCATCGAGCAGCTCGATGTCGTCCATCAGGTTCTTATGGTTCTCCTCGCCGATGAGCTCATCCATGGAAGGATCGCCCAACTCGGCCTCGACCTCGGCGACCTTCTTGGTGGCGTTGGCGTGACCGTCGCCCTCAAAGGCGATAACGCGACGGGTCTGACGATCGAACACACCGCGGAAATTGCGGCCGCTGCCGATCGGCCAGTTCATGGGATACGTATTGATACCCAGGACGTTCTCAATCTCTTCCATGAGCTCAAACGGATCACGAGCCTCGTGGTCGAGCTTGTTCACAAAGGTGAAGATGGGAATGTGACGCAGCGTACAAACCTTAAAGAGCTTTTTGGTCTGGGCCTCGACGCCCTTAGCGCCGTCGATGACCATAACAGCAGCGTCGGCGGCCATAAGGGTACGGTAAGTATCCTCCGAGAAGTCCTGGTGGCCGGGGGTATCGAGGATATTGACGCAGGCGCCGTTATAGGTGAACTGCAGGACCGAGGAGGTAACGGAAATACCGCGCTCCTTCTCGATGTCCATCCAGTCCGAGACGGCATGCTTGGCCGAGCTCTTGCCCTTGACCGAGCCGGCAGTCTGGATGCTGCCGGTATAGAGCAGCAGCTTCTCGGTAAGTGTGGTCTTACCGGCGTCCGGGTGGCTGATGATCGCGAATGTGCGGCGCGACGAGATTTCATCCGACAGGCTTGCCATGCGGATCCTTTCTTGCATTAAGTGCATTACGTCGATGTAACCGTACTATTGTAGCCGCGAAATCTCGGCATAGGGCACCTATCAGGACAAATTCATCAGTTGGGGCCTAGGGTAGCAGTCGATGGCGACACTCCGCAGCAGTTTGTCTCGATCTGTAACATCTAGACGGTTTTTGAACCTCTTCCTGTTACAGATTTAGACAAACAGGTGGGCGTCCCAGAAAGATCTAAATCTGTAACATCTAGCAGCCAAAATCTTCTCCAGTTGTTACAGATTGAGACAACCAAGTGGGGCCCGCCAGCAAAATCTCAATCTGTAACAGGTAGCCGTCCAAATCGGTTCCAGATGTTACAGATTGAGATGAATGAACGAGCGGACAATCCCTATTTGCCTCTTGCATAACTGTGTATAGTGTATATATACTGTGATTACCGGTTATATACACGTGTAGCCCAACAGCTAAGGAGCCGCTGTGGACATCATCCTATCCAATTCGAGCGACAAGCCCATCTACGAGCAGATAACCTCGCAAGTCAAAGTTCAGATCTTATCGGGCACGCTCGCTGCGGGAGCCAAACTCCCCAGCATCCGTGCACTCGCGAGCGATCTTGGCGTGAGCGTCATCACCACAAAGCGCGCCTACGCCGACCTGGAGCAGCTCGGGTTTATCTGCACCGTGCAGGGCAAGGGCTGTTTTGTCGCCGAGGGCAACCAGGAGCTCTTGCGCGAAAACCAGCTCTGCCATATCGAAGAGCTGCTTGCGAAAGCGGCGAGCCAAGCCGAAACCCTGGGTGTCACGCGCGACAAGCTGCACGAGATGCTCGACCTGGTAGCCCCCGAAACCATGCAGTAGCCATCTGCAAGAAAGGCTATACCATGCAATATTTGCTAGAAATCAAAGGTGCATCGCGCCATGTGAGCGATCGCTTTTCGCTGCACGACGTCACGCTTGCCGTGGAGCCTGGCCAGATCGTCGGCTTTGTAGGCGCAAACGGTGCCGGCAAAACAACGACGATTCGCGCCGCGCTCGGGCTTATAAAGCTCGATGCCGGCGAGGTGCACCTGTTTGGGCAGCGCTGTGGCGCCGACGCGCCCGATGGGTCGCAACGCCATCTACGCTCCCGCGTCGGTCTTGTCCTGGACACGTGCCCCTTCCCCTCCACGCTCAAGGTGGGCCAGGTCGAGTCGCTCGTAGGCCCGGCGTACCCCACGTGGGACCGCGAAACGTTCGCCGGATTCATCAACCAATTTGGCCTCGATCCCAAGACAAAGGTCAAGGACCTCTCCCGCGGCATGGGCATG
>WGSR01000153.1 GCA_014871545.1 Collinsella sp.
CCGCCATCGACCTGTACGAGGGCTGCCCGCAGACGCCGGGCCGCTGGCTCGTCATTGCCGAATACGCCGCACCCAAGACCATCGACCCCGCGCTTGCCCAGGCCCGCATTCTCGACATCTTGGCCATCGCGCCGCGTATTCTTGATGTTCCGGCCGAGCACGTGCACGCCAAGGCCCGCATGCGTTCGCGCGGCGGCTCGCAGTACGGCAAACAGGGCGCCGGCAAGGGTGGCTCGGGCGAGCGCGCCAACATCGCACGCCGTCGTCTGCCGCTCATCGAAGAGGGCGGCCTTACCTTTGCCGTCAACTTTGACGACTATTTGGATGTGGGCATCTTCTTGGATCACCGCGTCACCCGCAACCTGGTGCGCGAGCACGCCAAACAGGCACGCCGCTTCCTCAATCTGTTCGCCTATACCGGCACCGCCACCTGCTATGCGGCAGACGGCGGCGTCGAGGAGACCGTGACGGTCGACCTCTCGAACACCTACCTAGACTGGGCCGAGCGCAACATGCGCCAGAACGGCTTTGTGGGGCCGCAGCATCACTTTGTGCGCGACGACGTGCTCGCCTGGATTCGCGACCAGCGCCAGACGCGCAACCGCTGGGACCTGATCTTTGTCGACCCGCCCACGTTTTCGAACTCGTCCAAGATGGGCCGCCGCACCTGGGATGTCCAGCGCGACCATGTTGAGCTTTTGGCCGGCGTTTCACGCCTGCTTGCACAGGGCGGCCATGCCATCTTTAGCTGCAACCTGCGCGGTTTCCGCCCCGAAACGCGCAAGCTCGCGCGCGCGGGCGTCGTGCTAGAGGACATTACGGCGCAGACCATCCCCGAGGATTTCGCACGCAACCAGAAGGTGCACCACTGCTATATCGTGCGCCGCCTGCCCATCGAGGACGCCATGGCCGAAGTCGGCTTTAGCGCCGAGGAGATTGCCGAGCGAACCGAGGAGCTGCGCAACCCCGAGGCCCACAAGCCCCGTGCAGCAGCGCCCGCGCACGCGCAGGCCGGCAACGGCAAGTCCAACTTTGCCAGCAAACCCTCCCCTGCCGGCAAGTCCAAAAAGAAGAAGTTCTACGCCAGCAAGCCCAAGGATAAATAGACAACGTTGCGGTGGAATACGGACTGTTTTGCCTGGAATTAGGTAAATTTAGACCGTATTTCACCGCAACTCATATTGGGATGGCGGATGCCGACCTATCCCTGGATGACCAATCGGTAACCAATACCCACGTGCGTCTGGATATAGCGCGGATGCGCGGGGTCGGACTCAATCTTTTTGCGCAGCGTGCCCATAAAGACACGCAGGCTCGCCAGGTCGCTCTTGGTCGCCGTACCCCAAATCTCGTGCAAAATAAACTGGTGCGTCAGCACCTTGTCGGCGTTATGCGCCAGCAAGCAGAGCAACTTGTACTCGATCGGCGTCAGGTGCAGCTCCTCGCCATCCATCGTGGCGATGCCGGCATCAAAATCGATATGCAGCTCACCGGTATCGAACGAGCCCTCGGAGGCAACACCGCCCGTCTGCGCATACGAAAGGCGCCTGAGCGTCGTGCGAATACGCGCGAGCAGCTCCTCGACCGAAAACGGCTTGGTCAGATAGTCGTCGGCACCGGCATCGAGCGCGCGGATTTTGTCCGCATCCTCGCTGCGCGCCGAGACCACGATAATCGGCATGCCCGACCATGCGCGCACCGACTCCACCACCTTGACGCCGTCCATATCGGGCAGACCCAGGTCGAGCAGCACAATGCTCGGTGCCTGCGATGAGGCGGCGGCGATGGCGGCATGGGCGGTCTCCACGGCCATATGACGCAAGCCGTGCGCCTCGAGCGCGGCAACAATAAGATTGCGAACGGCGGGGTCGTCCTCAACGACCAAGATGAGCGGTTTTACGGCAGAGTTCGGCACAGCGCTACTCCTTATCAAACGAAACGTCGGCGACGGGAAGCTCAATCGTAAAGACCGAGCCGTGCGGGTCCGCCGCGGCAACCTCTATGCTACCGCCATGCGCCAGCGCAATGGAGCGGCAGAGCGAAAGACCCAAGCCCACGCTGCGGTGGCTGTCGGCCAAACCGTGGTTGGCGGTATAGAACGACTCAAAGATCCGCTCGCGGTCCTCGGGCGCAATGCCCGGGCCGTCATCGGCCACCGAGCACGCCACGCGTCCATCGTCGACGCCAATCGAAATCACGATATGCGAGCCTGCGGGCGTATAGGTGATGGCGTTGTTCACCAGATTGACCACCAGCTGCACCATCAGGCGCGCATCGACGTTGACGAGCGCCGGCTCATCGCACGCCACCACCTTAAGGTCGTGCTCGCGCACGGCAGGGTTCACGTGGCGCAGCGCCTCCTCGACGATATCGTCCATGAGCTCGAGCGTGGTCGGCAGGCGCATACCGCCACCCTCGAGCTTGGTGATAGCGAGCAGATTCTCGACGGTGGCGTTGAGCCACAGCGCATCCGAGCGAATGGACAGGAGCAGGCCGCGGCGCGTCTGGGCGTCGAGCACGGCGGTGCCGGTCGAGCCCTGGTCGAGCAGCACATCGGCATTGCCCGAAATACTGGTGAGCGGCGTGCGCAGGTCGTGCGAGATGGAGCGCAGCAGGTTGGCGCGCAGCTGCTCATTTTTGGCAAGCACCGCCGCCTCCTCGCGGGCCTCCATGGCGCGGGCGCGGTCGAGCGCCAGCTCGCCTTCGCTCACGATGGCATCGGCAAGTGTCCGCTCCTCATGCGTCAGTACGCCGGGCTCGGCAACGATAGCCAGCACGCCCACCACCGAAGCGGGTTCGCCCGAGCGGACGAAGCCGTCGCCCGTGCGAACCGTCAGGTAGATGCCATAAAACGCCGAGCCGCCAAACGTGGCGTCGAGCGGCGTTCCCACATAGGCGGACGCCGAGAGCCGCGGCGGCATCTGCGGCGCCAGTTCGTGCACCGGTGCGGCATCGCCCACGGCCGTGTATGTCGCACGCGGCAGCAGGTCATCGCCCTCGGCGTCGGCGCTGTACCACACGACCGGACAGCCCGAAAGACGCGCCAGCTGCGTCGCCATGGCATGGACAATCTGCTGCTGATCGGCGCACCGCTGCAGCATGCGGTTGGTCTCGAGCACCATATGCGTGCGGCGGTCGCTGGCGGCAGCCTGTGCCAAGGCGCGGCGCAGGGCCAACGCAATCGAGCTCGACACAAGCGAGACCACGAACATGATGAAGAACATGCCGGGATAGCCGCGGTCGATAAGCGACAGCGAGTAGCGCGGGTCGACAAACAAGAAGTTGTAGAGCGCCACGGCGGCAGCCGAGCTCAGCAAGCAATACAGGCGACTCCAGGTAAAGAATGCGCACAGCTGAACGGCGAACACATAGACGATCATGATGCTCGGCGCGAGACCCGGATGGTCGAGCAGCGCGCCCACAATCGTCGCCGCGACCAGCAGCCCCACCGATACGCAGGCGTCATACAGAGGAGTGCGGCGCGTCAGCGTTGTGCGCCGCCACCAAAAGCTATCGGCAATATCGCCGTCCGTACGGACGTCCATCAGCGTCCCGCCCCTCTCTCAAAAACAAAAACCACCACAAAGGGGACAGGCACCTTTGTGGTGGTTTCCCTTGTGGTGGTTCCAAGTGTATAGCCTTTGCAACCTGCGGTCGCTAGACAAACAGCACGTGCGCGAGCAGGGCACACACGCACACCGCTCCAAATACCAGTGCCACGATCGAAATTACGCGGTCGGCCATGTCCATGTTGGCACGATTCGTCAAAAACCGATCTTCGGCGGCGTCGACGCGCGCCTCACGCACCATTTCGACCACCGCCTCACGGCCATCGAGCGCCTTTGTATCCATGTTTACCTCCCCGGCCTCATGCTTATCCATCAAAAACCAACTCCGTGTAGCCGCCGACGTCTACGGCCGCTCGTTGGGAGCCAGGCGCTGCATCTTGTTCACGGCCTTGAACTTGGTGAACAGCGGCACGTACTCAAAGCTCACGTTGGAGTTCTCCAGACCGTACCAACGCGCGGGCGTGCCGGCGGCGCGGCGAATGATGTACTTGAGCGTGATGGCCGTACGCTCGCTGGGCTCCACATCGCTTTCGG
>WGSR01000154.1 GCA_014871545.1 Collinsella sp.
CTCCACCACCACCGATCAGCGCTTTACCGATACCGCCACCCTTGCCAACTGGTACTACGGCCACAAGGTGACGGTCGCAATCGCCAACACGCAGGAAAAGACCGCCAACGGCAACCCGCTTATGGCGCGCATTGGCCAAACCGACTGGACGGATAAGACAATCGACGCCACACTCGCCGATCCTACGGCGCAAGCGACCGTGTTTTCCCTTGCCGGCGAGGTGACCGAAAAGGTTAGCTACGACGATCTTTCGGGCACGGTGCATGTGGGCGACAAGGTGGGCAGTGTTACTCTCAAGCAGGACGGCACCAAAATCGCCGTTATGGACCTGGTTGCCGACGAGGAAGGCGCAGGGCCGAATCCCATTGAGTGGCTCCTTGTGAAGCTCGACCGCCTGGGCCGCCGCATCGACAACCGCCCACTCACGGCAGAAAGCGAGACCGTCGCCAAGGCGTCCGAGATGTAAGATCGAAGAACAATACACTCGCTGAAAGGAGGCGTCCAACGGGGCGTCTCATTTTTTGAGGGTTCGAATCCCCAGCGCCCTTTCTCGATAATAAAAAAGGGCCCCCGATGGGACCCTTCTTTAAAGTTAAACTGGCGGAGAGCTGGGGATTCGAACCCCAGATGCCCTTTTGGGGCATACTCGCTTAGCAGGCGAGCACCTTCGGCCTCTCGGTCAGCTCTCCGTAACAGCCGTTCTATAGTAACCAAACAGCCAAGGATGGGCAAGAGGAAATTTTCTAATTGTCTAGCATCCTTTCCTCCTTGGAGGCTTCGCCTACCCCAGCGAGCGGTTGAGGGAGCCGAGCTCGTCGTTGCCCATGGTGCGCCACATTTGGAAGATGCAACCGCGTGCCAGGAAAAAGAAGCCGTTGTCGACCAGTTGCACAGCGGCATCTGCCAGCTGATTCGTCACGGCGGACACTGGCGGCAGCTCGAGTCCAGCCTTGCGGATGGTCTCGACCGCCTCCTCGAACGTCGGAGGCTCGCTGGCGCCCATCTCATTCATAAGGCCCTGCATTTCTTCCAGCGCACTACTGCCCGATTCCTCACCGCGCGGCACCAGACGGTAACAAGCCAGCGCTAGGTCGAGCTGATCGCAATTCCAATAGGCAAACGCCAAGCGATAGAACAGGTAGCCGATTGCAGAACGATCGCTGGCAATACGTAGGCCGTGGCGCGCCACCTCGATAATCTCGTCAAAGCGCTCCAGACGCGCAAGCACGTTGATGAGCGCAAAGTGCGATTGCATGGACGAGCGTGCCAGATCGTAAAGATGGCGCACCTCGGGCAGTGCTCGTTCAAAGTCCTCTTGCTCGGCGTAAAAGCTGCAGATCTCGTGCTGGGCAAAGTACAGTGCATCGGGCGCACGAAGGATTCGCACAGAGCGGTCTTCTTCCAACACCGGTAGCACCATGCGCACCAGCTGGTTATCGCAAAACTGCGTTTGAACCGGACCTGTCGCCAAAAGCTCGGCAACGGCGCACTTAGCCTCCAACTCCTCGACAAGACGGGAAAAGCCTTCAAAGGCACCTGTACGGTCGACTTTTGCCTGCTCGCGCAATTCAACAACGCGGGCCACGTATGGGTCGTCGTCCTCTTCCATGACCTCCAACTCGTCAGCCGTATCGGCAAGCAGCAGATCGCGCAGCGCCGGCGGCAGTGTGCGATGGTCATCACGCGGACGAGCATGAACCTCCGCAGGCTCAATCGTCTCCGGAGCGGTTGACTCATACGCCTCAAGCACACGCTTGCACGGCATATCGTCCATATCCATGCTCTCAAGATCCTTGGCGGCAGGCACGCAATCGGCCAGATAGGCCGCGCGCCCAAAGAAATACGTTGCGACAACGCGCTCGCCCTGCTCACTGTCGGGAGCAGCAATCTGCACATAGCAGCGCGTGATGCAGGTGCCCGCGGCAAAACACGCTGCCGCAAGCGTGAGCGCCACACGTGCATCGTGCTCCGCGCCCCAGATCGCGCGCGTGTCCTCGTCCAGCTCGCGCCAAGCGTCATCTTGAGCGTCGTATTCACGTTGCGGCATGGCATCAACGACAGACTGCCCAAACCGAACGAGCATAATCCCCTCGGCAACGTTTACTCGATAGGTATAGTCGAGCCGCGTGACCACGTTAAGCGCCTCAACGATTCGCGCAAAACGGGTGCGCACGTCCCACTCGCCGCCCGGCTGGCACGAAACCGTTCCCGGCTTTGCCCACGGGTTATCGCTCGAGGCCGTATCGAGCAGTCGGGGAACATCGTTGGTCGTCTTAGCAATATGCCATGCATCAAAGAGCGCGCAGCCCTCAAGGCTCGGCGACGAGGCCGCGGGGGCCAATCCGGCCCCGATGCGCTCAAGGATGCCGGAAAGGCGGTTGAGACGGCACTCTATTGCAAGCAGCATGTCAATCTCGTCCTGGTCCAGCAGGCTACGATCAAAATTGAGATAGAAAAGCTTTGAGCGATCAATGCGAGCCAAGCTCATCTCGGACTTGGCAGCGATGGTGCGCAGGCGGGGCAAGTCAATTTCACTCATAAGGGCGGCGGCATAACGCTCGATACCGCTCGGATTATCTGTTTGGTCAATGCGGTAGAGCAGCGTCTCGATAGCATCGGGGAGCGGTGCCGTGTTAAAGCCCAAAAACACCTCGACCGGCTCGGGCAACTTTACGAGCTTGATCTTGTCGACAACGTTTTGCATACCCTCGTCGAGTCCGCCGGCGTCCGCCGTGTTCACAATAGCGCTTTCGGAGTTGGCAAATATCACGTAGCGCAAGAACATCGAGGCCATGAACTCGCCGTAAGGAAGGGCGCGGGTCGAATTCCATGTCTCGTGGTCGGACTGCTCGCGCATGGGGCCTTCGGGAGAGCCGGCAGCTTGCGCACACGCGCGCATTGCACCGTTGGCTTCCCTTACCATAATCTCACCAATACTGGAATCCGACTCGTCAAGGACCAGTTCCATGTCGGGATCGTTGGGCAGCGGAGCCTCGCTGACGGGGCGGTCCACCTTGTACACCTCACCCGAAACGCTTACGTAGCCCAAAAGCGACACATGACTTTTGCCAACGAACTCGACGACATAACAAGATTCATGCTGATCCTCGCCAAAGAGTTTCCAGACCACGCCATATGAGCGTCCCGCAGGCTGCTCGGGCATCGCCGGAAAGCGCTTCTTGGGATCGAGAAACCTGAGCTTGTATGTCGGACGCTCTGCCACGAAATATCACCCTGATCGGTCGTCTAAAGAAAGAGCGCGCCACGGACTCACCGAGGCGCATACTCGAAATCTTACACGAGTCGATGAGAAATAGTCCCCTTTGACCGAGGTTCGAATCCATGCGGTGTTTACGTAAAAGAAAAGCCCCCGTTGCCGGGAGCTTTAATCTCAAATGGTGCGGCGTATAGGATTCCGCGCATCCGCTGCGCGGATCCGCACCGGCTTCGCCCGCCTGCCGGCGCGCTCGCCCGCGGGCTAAAAACGCTCCGCGTTTTCTTCACGCCCGCGCCTCGACCGAGGTTCGAATCCATGCAGTGCTTACGTAAAAGAAAAGCCCCCGTTGCCGGGAGCTTTAATCTCAAATGGTGCGGCGTATAGGATTCCGCGCATCCGCTGCGCGGATCCGCACCGGCTTCGCCCGCCTGCCGGCGCGCTCGCCCGCGGGCTAAAAACGCTCCGCGTTTTCTTCACGCCCGCGCCTCGACCGAGGTTCGAATCCATGCAGTGCTTACGTAAAAGAAAAGCCCCCGTTGCCGGGAGCTTTAATCTCAAATGGTGCGGCGTATAGGATTCGAACCTATGACGTTCTGATTCGTAGTCAGACCCTCTATCCAGCTGAGGTAACGCCGCGACTTGTTGATTATTATGCACATGGACTGAATAATCGTCAAGCGTTTTTCAAAAAAAGTTATTGAATTTGATTTTTACTCATTTGATGCAGTCGATCGACTCGATACTTTCAAACACGGCAAAAGCAACTTCTCAAGTATGTCGACATATAAGAAAAGCCTCCGTTACCGGAGGCTTTAAAGTTCAGTTGGTGCGGCGTATAGGATTCGAACCTATGACGTTCTGATTCGTAGTCAGACCCT
>WGSR01000155.1 GCA_014871545.1 Collinsella sp.
AGGAGCACGATATGCGCGTCGACGAGGTTTTTAAGCAGGCAGCATCCCAGGGCACCGCGCCCGTTTCGTTTGAGATGTTCCCGCCCAAGGGCGAGCTCACCCTCGACACGGCTCGCGAAGTGGCAGGCAATCTGTGCAAGCTTTCGCCGAGCTTTGTCTCGGTCACCTGCTCGGCCGGCGGCTCGGGCAACGGTGCCACCACCGCCCCCATCGCGCATATGATTTCGAGCGAATTCGACACGCCCTCGGTGGCACACCTCACCTGCGTGGGCCGCACCCACGCCGACATCGCCGCCAAGATCGACGAGTATCGCACCGCCGGCGTTGAAAACATTCTGGCCCTGCGTGGCGATCTCCCTGCCGGCGCGACCGAGGACGACAAGCCCGCCTCCGACTACGCCTACGCCCGCGACCTCATCCCCGAGCTCGTCGACGCCGGCTTTTGCGTGGGCGCCGCAGCCTACCCCGAGGGCCACATTGCCTGTGAGGATCTCAACCTCTCGGTCGAACACCTCAAGCAAAAACAGGACGCCGGCGCGAGCTTCTTTGTGACACAGCTCTTCTTTGATAACGAGTGCTTCTACCGTTTTCGCGAGCTTGCCGACAAGGCCGGTATCACCGTGCCCATTACCGCGGGCATCATGCCGTTTATGGGCAAGTCGCAGATCAGCCGCATGGTCTTTATGTGCGGCGCGTCGCTGCCCTCCCCCGTCATCAAGATTCTCGCCAAGTACGAGAACGACCCCGAGAGCCTGCAGGCAGCCGGTGTAGATTATGCCGCCCGCCAGCTTTGCGACCTCAAGGAGCACGGCGCCGACGGCCTGCACCTGTACACTATGAACCGTCCTGCGATCGCCGCGACCATTATGGAGCGCCTGGGGTAATGGAAAAACCGCACATCGATACAACCGCTGCCGAAGTGCCGGCCGACCTTGCGTCGCCGGCGCTTTACCGTGTCGATGCCGCGCACCATCCCCGTGTCGACCGTGCCGAGATGCTGCGGTATCTGGGTTACGGCGGCCAGCAGATCGAGCCCGAACTGTCACGACGTATTGAGCTTGTGGTCGAGCGTCTGGAACTTGACATTGAGCCCCGTGGCGTGCGCCGCGTGTTTGCCGTCGATGCCACGGGCGTGGACGAACAAAGTGAGCCTTGCATTCGCTTGGTCGGCACCAACGTTGAGCTGCGAGGTCGCGATATCTATCGACATCTCAAAGACGCTCGCTTTGCCGCACTCATGGCTTGCACCCTCGGCATGGACGCCGAGCGTCGTCTGCGCACCACGGGAGCTCAGCAGCCCCTCGAGGGAGCCGTGCTCGACGCCGCGTGCTCCGCTTACGTGGAAGCCGCCGTTGAGCAAATGGACCAACATGTCAAGACGGACGCCGCCGCACACGGACTCGCCGGCAACTGGCGCTTCAGTCCCGGCTATGGCGACTGCCCGCTCTCGGCCCAGCGCTCGATCGTGGATGCGCTCAACGCCACGCGGCTCATCGGCCTGACCGTCACGCCCACCAGCCTGCTCATGCCCACCAAAAGCGTGACCGCGGTGATCGGCCTGTTCGACGGCGAAGTCCACGACGCCCAGACCCGCCCCACCTGCAATATCTGCCGCATGCGCAAGAACTGCCGCTTCCGCGCCGCCCACACCACCTGCTATTCCAGCCATTAGGAGCCCTCGATGTTTACTCCGCTTATCACTCATGATTCTGACGGCACTGCATTGGCGGCACCCGTTGATGCCGCACGTCGCAACGGTGCCACGTACAAGACGCGCACGATCGACGATCTGCGCATTAAGGACGATCGCCTGCGTGCGGCCATCGAGGGCACGGGGCACTTGCTGTTCGACGGCGGCATGGGCACCATGCTGCAGGCCGCTGGCATGAAGGCGGGCGCCCTGCCCGAGCTGCTCAACTTTGAGGAGCCCCAGGTTATCACCGATATCCAACGTCAATATGTCGAGGCCGGCTGCGACGTGATCACCGCCAACACCTTTGGCGCCAACGCCCACAAGCTCAACGGTGCCGCCACCGTGGCAGACGTCTTTGCCGCGGCCGTCGCCTGTGCCCGCGAGGCCGGCGCCCGCTACGTCGCCGGCGATATCGGCCCCATCGGCGCGCTGCTTCGCCCCCTGGGTACCCTGAGCTTCGACGAGGCCTACGACCTCTTTGCCGAGGAAGTGCGCGCTGGCGTCGCCGCGGGTGTGGACCTCTTTATTATCGAGACTATGACCGACCTGGCCGAGATCAAGGCGGCCGTCCTCGCCTGCCGCGAAAACTCCGCCCTGCCCGTCTTTGCCACCATGACCTTCGAGGAAGACGGTCGCACCTTCCTGGGAACGAGTCCCGAGGTGGCCGCCATCACGCTCGACGCTATCGGCGCCGACGTTTTGGGCATCAACTGCAGCCAGGGACCGGCCGAGCTACGAGGACTCGCCGCACGTATGCTCACCGTTACCGACAAGCCTATTATGGTGCAGGCCAACGCAGGACTGCCCCACGTGGACGACGACGGCAATACCGTCTTTGATATCCAGGCACCCGAATACGCCAAGGCCGTCGCCGGCATGATCGAGGACGGCGTGAGCGTCGTGGGCGGCTGCTGCGGCACCACGCCGGCACACATGGCGGCCTTGCGCACGCTTATCGATAACCACACGCCCAGTCCGCGCCACCGCAAGCCCAGCATGTCGGTCACAAGCGCCCAGACCGTGGTGGACCTCCCCTGCGATGGCCACAAAATCGCCGTCATCGGCGAGCGCATCAACCCCACCGGCAAAAAGCGCCTGCAGCAGGCCCTGCGCGACGGCGATCTGGACTACGTGGTGAGCCAGGGCATCAGCCAGCAGGAGCAGGGCGCCGACATCCTGGACGTCAACGTGGGCCTGCCCGAGATCGACGAGGTCAAGATTATCCAACAGGCGACCGAACAGCTCCAGGGCTCCACGCTCCTGCCGCTGCAGATCGACTCCACCGATCCCGCAGCCGTCGAGGCCGCCGTGCGCCGCTACGCCGGCAAGCCCATCATCAACTCGGTCAATGGCAAGCAGCAGATCATGGATGAGATCTTTCCGCTGGTCGCCCACTACGGCACCAACGTTGTCGGCCTTACGCTCGACGAAGGCGGCATCCCCGATACCGCCGAGGCCCGCTTCGCCATCGCCGAGCGCATCGTGGCCGAGGCTGCCCGCTACGGCATCGGACCGGACCGCATCCTCATCGACTGCCTGGTCATGACCGCCTCGACCAATCAACGCCAGGCCGAGCAGATCCTGCGCGCCATGTCCCTGTGCAAGGAGCGTCTGGGCGTCAAATGCGCGCTCGGCGTGTCGAACATCAGCTTTGGCCTGCCCGCTCGCCCGCTGCTGGGTTCGGTCTTTTTGGCTGCCGCTTTTGGCGCGGGCCTGGACGCCCCCATCATGAACCCGGGTTCCAAGCGCTTTATGGATACCGTCTACAGCTATCGCGTCCTGAGCGTTGAGGACGAGGGCTCGACCGGATACATCGAGCGCTACGCCGGCTGGACCGATCCGTACAAGATCGCCGCGAACCCGGCGGCGGCTCAGGCAGTATCGACCGACACTGTGCCCGCTGCTGGCACCGACGGCAACGACGACCCCATCCGCCACATGGTCGTCTCGGGCCGCAAGGGCGAAATCGCGGCCGAGACCGAGCGTCTGCTGGCAGACCACGACGCCATGGACCTCATCAACAATCACTTTATCCCCGCCCTCGACGAGGTTGGCGTCCTCTTTGACCAGGGCAAGTTCTTCTTGCCGCAGCTCATGGCCTCGGCCGAGGCCGCGCGTGTGGGCTTCGACACCATCAAGCGCCTGATGCCCGCCGGCGAGATTGCCGACAAGGGCAAGATCTGCGTGGCCACCGTCAAGGGCGACATCCACGACATCGGCAAGAACATCGTCAAAATGCTGCTCGATAACTACGGCTATACCGTCTTTGACCTAGGCCGTGACGTCGACCCGCAGGAGGTGCTCAGGACCGTACAGGAGCGCGACATCAAGCTCGTCGGCCTCTCGGCGCTTATGACTACCACGGTCGTCGCCATGGAGGAAACCATCAAGCTGCTTCATGC
>WGSR01000156.1 GCA_014871545.1 Collinsella sp.
ACCCTCGGCCTCTGCCATGCGACGGCAGCGCTCTCCCAACTGAGCTACGTCCCCAAGACAAGTCGATATTTTACCTACGGCTCGCCAACTGTCAACGCCCAATAACCAGTCTTTTTGGGGCGCGACTATTTTGGCAACTTTTCGAACAGGCGATGCTCTCGATGATTTTTTATCCCCGTCCCAGAAAATTCATCGACGAACGCATTACTTTGCACTGGTGAGAACACCGGTGGTGTCGAAGGCCGGGGTGAAGCTCTCGTCTACCGCGCCGCCCTCTTGCCAGAACATCGTCGTAAAGCCAAGGTCGTCGGCATGGTCGAGCACCCGCTCGTACTCCTCGCGCGTCACGGCGCGCGCCAGATCGCCACCCTGCTCGCGCATGAGGGCATTGGGCGTGTATTGGTTCATGACCGAGATCGGCACGTCGCCCACCGTCTGCCACACTAGGTCCAGTACGCGACACGAATCGTCCGCATGCCCCGGAAGCACCAGGTGGCGCACGATGATGCCGCGCTTCATAAGCCCGTCCTCGTCCACCAACTCTCCCCCGCGGCGCTCGATCTCGCGCGCCATCTGGGCCAGACCCGACACGGCCACACGCGGGTAATCCTTTATATGGGAGAGCGACTGCGCAAGCCCGGCATCGGCATATTTAAAGTCGGTAAGCCACACATCGACCAGGTCGCCCAGCGCCGCCACGGCACTCGCGCGCTCGTAACCACTCGTGTTGTAGACGATCGGGATAACCAGTCCGCGCGCCCGTGCCGCGGCAATCACGGCAGGCAACAGGTGCGCATAGTGCGTCGCCGTCACCAAATTGATGTTGTTGGCACCCTGGTCCTGCAGTTCCAGCATAATTTCGACCAGGCGCTCAGGCGAAATCTCAAGGCCAAAATTGCCGGTCGAGATCTCGTGGTTCTGGCAGTAGATACATTTAAGCGAGCAACCGCTAAAGAAGATCGTGCCCGAACCGGCCTCGCCCGAGATAGGCGGCTCCTCCCACATATGAAGCGCGGCGCGGGCCACCTTGAGCGTGTCGTTAGCACCGCAGACGCCGTGCGCGCCCTCATCGCGCGCCGCACCGCAACGGCGCGGACACAAATGGCAGGCGGGCGAAAAAAGTTCGGTCAACGACGTCGGCATAAAAACATGCTCCAAAACAACGATTCAGCAGCTCAAACGTAAAGGGATCAACCCCACAGACGGCTCGAGCCCAAGGCGCCGTAATCGTCCGACACGATTTTTGTAATGTCAAGACTGGAATCGATAAAGTGCCGCTTTATGATGTAGGTATTCCGCCCCCCGCGGAGCAACTGGGTGAACCGTCGCGTTTATTTAGGGAGCCCACACAGTCGTGCCTAGTACAGGTATCCTTCGTTGTTAAGGACGCTGGAACAGTCGATGAGGGCACCCACCTGTTTTAGGTGGGTTCATTTTCGTAACGTGGGGGGTGGTTTTCTTTTGCCGAAAATCACCATACAGTCCATATGGATCCCCGCCGGCATCCCGACAAGCCATCGACAACATTCCAATATCTGGTAAGCGCGTGATTATCGCTGCGTGCAATTCCATGTACCCCCCTTGGTCGAGTATTATGGTTCGGCTATGCCCTTTGCGCATGGCGTTCTTCTGACCTTTTCCTTCGACGCTTGGCGGTTTTTAGATTCATGGCTTCATCCCCGAGCTACATACCGTACCTATGCGTGGCAGCGGCGGCCTTTATCACGACCTTCCTCGCGGTGCCCCTGGTCAAGCGCTTGGCAATTAAGCTCGATGCCGTCGACTATCCTTCTAAGCGCCGCATCAACACCAAGCCCATCCCGCGTTTGGGCGGAACGGCGGTGTTTTTGGGCCTGGTCGTCGCCTGCACTGTGCAAATCCTAGGCACCTGGTACCTGGGTTGGCCGCCCGTTTTGGTGCCCCACCCCCGTCTGCACATCAGCTACCCCATACTTGCGCTTTCTTTTACCGTTATCTTTGCGACCGGCGCTATCGACGACGTCTTCCAGCTCACGCCCAAGCAAAAGCTGGCCGGACAGGTCCTCGCCGCGCTTATCGCCTGCATGGGCGGCCTGCGGATCGGCGTCATCGTCAACCCGTTTGCTCCCGGCGAGATCATGCTCGGATGGCTCGCCTACCCCATTACCGTGATCTATCTGGTGGCATTCACCAACATCATTAACCTCATCGACGGCCTCGACGGCTTGGCCACGGGCATCTGCGGCATCGCGTCGTTCACCATGTTTTCGATGGCCGTTCTCTCGGGCCGCATCGACGCCGCCGCGCTCTCCATTGCGCTCTTTGGCGCCTGTCTGGCCTTTTTGCGCTACAACTTCAACCCCGCAAGCATCTTCTTGGGCGACTCGGGGTCGCTGCTTCTGGGCTTTGCGCTGGGCTCCATCTCGCTGCTCAACGTGAGCCGCACCGCCGCACTCACCTCGCTTATCATCCCGCTCATCGTTGCCGGCGTGCCCATCATCGACACGTTTAGCGCCATTGTGCGCCGCAAGCGCGCCCACATTAGCATCGGGCAGGCCGACAAGGGCCACATCCACCACCGCCTGATCCAAGAAGGCTACAACCAAAAACAGGCCGTGCTGCTCATCTATGCCTGGTGCATCATGCTTTCGGCCGGCGCCGCCGCGATTAACCAGGTCGAGGTGCCCATGCGTGTGCTCATCTTTACCGTGCTCGCCATTGGCTCGGCTGCCTTCGCCAAGCACCTGCACCTGTTTGAACCCGTGCTGCGCCACCATTACAACAAGCGCACGCACGAGGACGAGCTGGTCACCCCCGACGACCCCGCTTTTAAGCAGGAGGAGCAGGCAGCCGAGGAGCGCAAAGAAGAGCGCCACCACAAGCTCTAGGGCAAGCTGCCGAGGATGTACCAAGGCGTTGGCAGCCGTTCGCGCGAACGCCGCGGCGGACTTGAAAGCCGGCCCCTGGCAGTCCCTCACCCACTCACGCCCACCCCTCTCAATAAACACGCTATCATCAAAACCTGCGAACGAACGTTAGGAGCAATCATGCCAAACGAGAACAGCTACGAAGTCGCGCTGCAAAAGAGCAACGCCATTCGCGAGGGCCTGGCCAAGACGCCCGAGAAGTTCACCATGCTTACCGGCGACCGCCCCACCGGCCGTCTGCACCTGGGTCACTACTTTGGCACCCTCAAGGGCCGCGTGGAGCTGCAGAACATGGGCGCCAAGACCAACGTGCTCATCGCCGACTACCAGGTCATCACTGACCGCGACACGACCGAACACATCCAGGACAACGTGTACAACATGGTCATGGACTACCTTGCCTGCGGTATCGACCCCGACAAGACCATGATCTACGCTCACTCCGCCGTGCCCGCCGCCAACCAGCTCATGCTGCCGTTCCTGTCGCTGGTCTCCGAGGCCGAGCTGGCGCGCAATCCCACGGTCAAGGCCGAGATGGAGGCCTCGGGCCACGAGCTTACCGGCCTTCTGCTCACCTACCCGGTGCACCAGGCCTGCGACATTCTGTTCTGCAAGGGCAACGTCGTGCCCGTCGGCCGCGACCAGCTGCCGCACATCGAGCTCACCCGCACCATCGCCCGCCGCTTTAACAACCGCTACGGCAAGGTGTTCCCCGAGGTCGAGGCGCTGCTGTCCGAGACCCCGCTACTGCCCGGACTTGACGGTCGCAAGATGAGCAAGAGCTACGGCAACGCCATCAACATCTCGATGACCGCTGAGGAGACGGCCAAGCGCATCAAGAAGAGCCAGACCGACTCTGAGCGCATGATCACGTTCGATCCCGAGAACCGCCCCGGCGTGTCCGGTTTGCTTTCGACGGCCGCCATCTGCACCGGTCGCTCCGAGGTCGAAATTGCCGAGGAGATTGGCATGGGCGGCTCCGGCCAGCTCAAGAAGTACGTGACCGAGGCCGTCAACGAGTACTTCGCACCTATCCGCGAGCGTCGCCAGCGCTACGAGAACGATCTGGATTACGTGAAGGACGTGCTGCACGAGGGCAACCGTCGCGCCAACGAGATCGCCGAGCAGACCCTGGCCGAGGTTCAGGACGCCATGGGCATGGTGTACTAG
>WGSR01000157.1 GCA_014871545.1 Collinsella sp.
GTCTCGACGTAAGCTCGGCCCCGGAGCTCGTTCGAGCTGTTCCTATTCCTTGAAAGGGGAAAAAATGGACATATCGAGGAAGACTGATTACGCCCTTCGCATGCTCGCGATGCTTGCCGAGGACCCGGAGCGTCTGCTTTCTGTTCGCACCGCCGCCGAAGAGGTCAATGTCCCGTATTCGTTTGCCCGTTCGATTCAGCATGGTTTGGTTCAGGCCGGTATTGTGGAGAGCCTGCGTGGCGTCCATGGCGGCATGCGTCTTAAGGTCAGCCCCGACGATGTCACCATCCGCCAGGTCGTTGAGGCCGTTCAGGGCCCCATGGTCATGAACGATTGCACCGCGCCCGATGGCGACTGTGCGCGCATGGGCACGTGCTGCTATCATCCCCTGTGGGCCGGAGCTCAAGCGCTGATGCGCGACTACCTCGATTCCGTTTCGCTGGGCGATATCGTCGCTCACCGCCAGTTCCCGGCCGTCGATTCCAAGTTCGCCGACCGCGATGCGTTTCCCGAGTACGCCACCTGTGCGTGCGCTTGCCGGGAGGAATAGCGCCGCATAAGGAGCATAGCTATGATTCAGGACCCCTTTCGTTCGATGATTCGTTCGGAAGGGGCCCTGCGTTATCGCGACCTTCCGTGGCGCCGCACGCGCGACCCGTACATTATTTGGCTTTCCGAGGTTATGCTGCAGCAAACGCAGGTGCCGCGTGTGGAGACGCGTATGCCCGCGTGGCTCGACCGCTTTCCGACCGTACAGGCGCTCGCTCAGGCCGCTCCTTCCGACGTTTTGGATGCTTGGCAGGGGATGGGCTACAACCGACGTGCCCTGGCGCTTCACAGAGCCGCTCAGTGCGTTATGGAAGACTGGGGTGGGGAGTTTCCACGTGAGACTCGCGACTTGGTCGCCCTGCCTGGTATTGGCCCGGCGACGGCGCAGGGCATCCGGTCGTTTGCGTTCGATCTACCGGGTGTGTATCTGGAGACCAACGTGCGCACGGTCTTTCTGCATCATTTCTTTCCCGACGTGCCGGCCGTCCCCGATCGCGAGCTGGTGCCGCTGATTCAGGCCGCCTGTCCGGCGGCCCCTGGTGCGACGGCGGATGAGATCGCTCCCTTTGCCGTGCCGCTCGATGATGCCGACACGCCGCGCGCATGGTATTACGCGCTGCTGGATTATGGCGCGTATCTTAAGAAGACGCTGCCCAATCCGTCCAGGCGCTCGGCGAGCTATAGCCGTCAGTCCAAGTTTGAGGGCTCGCGCCGTCAAAAGCGCGCCCATATTGTGCGCATGCTGCTGGCTGCGCGCGATGGGCGGCCGTCGGGCATTACGCTCGATGAAGCCGTTGCAGGCGTTAACGAGATGGAGACGGCAGCCGGCCGCGAGTCGGTCGATCACGATCTTGTCGCAGACATTTTGGCCGACTTGGAGCGCGAGGGCTTTTGCCGTTCCGAGGGTGACCGCTGGCTAAGCGTGTAGCCAACCCGAATCTGAAGAAGAGGATTGTAAGGTTTAAATTCTCGGCTTGAGGGCATCCTAAAGACAAGGCCGCTCGAAGCCTACGGGCGGCATGTTGAAGGGAAGTACACCTATGGATTTTGAGAACTCTCAAACCAAGAAGAACCTCGAGACCGCTTTTGCCGGTGAGTCCCAGGCGCATACCAAGTATCGCTACTACGCATCTAAGGCCAAGAAGGATGGCTACGTTCAGATCTCGAATATCTTTGCCGAGACGGCGGGCAACGAGTCCGAGCACGCCAAGCTGTGGTTTAAGTATCTGCACGACGGCGCCGTTCCCGACACCCTGGATAACTTGCGTGATGCCGCTGCAGGCGAGAACTACGAGTGGACCACGATGTACGACGAGTTCGCCAAGACCGCCGAGGAGGAGGGCTTTACCGAGATCGCCGCAAAGTTCCGTGGCGTCGGCGCCGTGGAGAAGGCTCACGAGGAGCGCTACAACAAGCTTGTCGAGCGCATTGAGTCGGGCGAGGTGTTTGAGCGCGAGGGCGTAAAGGTGTGGAAGTGCCTGAACTGTGGGCACTTGCATGTTGGTGCCGAGGCGCCCGAGGTGTGCCCGGTGTGCAACCACCCGAAGGCGTACTTTGAGGAGCAGGTGGTGAACTACTAGCGCGTGGCGCTGGCTGCTGCGGAGCGCAGGGCGGGAGGCCGGACTACCTTCCCTCCCCGCTCACGGCTCCGCAGGGTCGCGTTGAGGGAAGGTAGTCCGGCCTCCCGCCCTGCGCTCCGGCTTCGGGTCGTCGCGTGCTCACTACAGAAAAGCTGATAAGAAGTTTGTGTGCCGCCCCTTTTGGGGCGGCACGTTTTGTTTGGGGGCTGGTTGGGACGGCACCGTTCATGGGTGGGGTACACTGGGTAGCGACTTTTAGTTTATCTACTACCTGATGGGGTGTTTTTGTATGGGTAAGAAGTCTCGGGCTCGGGTTGCTGCGGCGGGGACTCGCAAGGATCCTGGTCGTCGGGTCCCTGAGGGCAAAAAGGCCGATCGTGCCGAGAAGGACAAGAAGGTCGGTGCACATGCTCATCCTGAGTGGGCGCCTCACCTCAATACGGCTAGCGAGGATCTGACTGCTAAGTTGTTTACTCTGGTCGAGGTTATCTTGGGCGTGGTGCCCGTGGTGGTCGTTGGCTTGTTCTTGGCTTCGAAAGATGCCACGAGCGTGGATAAGCTCACCGATGTCTTTTCTCAGGACCCCTCGATGGTGGTTACGTTTATCTCTGCGTGCCTGCAGCCGTTTGTGGCGTACATGCTGTACATGATTTACCGCAAATACTGTGAGGGCGATGCGGGCTTTGCCGCCGGCAACCTGATCGGTCTTTTGTGCTCCGAGATCCTACTGCTCAATATCCCGGGCGTCATCGGTATGGGCATCTTGCTGTGGCGTGTTTGGCGCAACGTCGCCCCGCACTTTGAGAGCTGGCTGTTTGAGCGCCGCGCAATGGGTGTGCTGGTTGACATCGCGGGCTCGCTTGTGATTCTAGCCTTGGCGTTTATGTGCGCCACCGCCGCCCGAGGTTTCGCGGGCATGTAGTCTGTCCTCACCGACCACGGAGCGCAGGGCGGGGAAACCTTTGCCTCTCGCTCACGGCTTCGCAGGGTCGCGCGAGGCAAAGGCTTCCCCGCCCTGCGCTCCGGCGTTGAGTCGTCGCATGCTCGTTACAGAAAAGCTGATAATAAGTTTGCGTGCCGCCCCTTTGGGGCGGCACTTTTTGTGTGGGGTCCCGGTCTTCACAATTTCCGTCAAGCTTTTGGTCAGGTTTTGGTTAGTTGGCGGGTTGGTGGAAGGGCAAAAGATTATTCGACAAAAAAGCTCAGAGAAAGTGCTGGTAGGGGAGTTGTTGAGGTTTTCGACAGCTTTTGTCAACAAGAAACTTTGCGGCTATTGCTACGGATTGCGTTGCCGTGGCCTTGGCGGTGCGGGATGCTGGGCGTAAGCGTCGAATGCTCCGATTTTGGAGGCCAGCATGGACCTGTTTCTTGAGACTCCGCAGCAACAAGCCGAGCGCATGTTGCGCCAACAGCAACGGCTTATGGAGATGCAAATGCAAGGGGTAGCCGCTCAGCCCCCTGCGCAAAATGCCACGCCTGCGGTTTCGCCTGCGGGCAGATCGGCGCCAGAGAACTATTCCGTACAACAAGATTCATATGCGCAGGAGCTTGCGTTCGACAAGCGCCGCACGCGTCACCGCCGCGTGGGCCAGCGCCTGCGCACGTTAGCGATGATTGTGCTGATCCCGTTGGGACTCGCAGCAATCTTCTTGGCCTCATATGCCTTCACGTGCATTCTCAACGGCGCCTCACCCAATGAGGTGCTTCAGCACTTGGCAGCTCTCGGCCAGCGCCTAGGCGACGTCATAACAACCATCCGCGCCGGCTGGGAGAGCTAGCGTTTTGACGCCTGTGGCCCAAAATCCACTTGTCTGACTGCCGTGGAGCGCCCGGTGCGTGTGGCGGGGTAAGATTGATCGCAGTTTTGATTGATAATCGATTGGGTTTGTTGGGCGGAATCTATGTCTGCTATTGAT
>WGSR01000158.1 GCA_014871545.1 Collinsella sp.
CCCAGTGCATAGGTCGCACGCTTCATAAAGTCGGCATCGATGACGGTCTCGTCGTCATCCAAAAACACAACCGCGTCGTGCCCCAGCACCGCCGCACAGGCAAGACCCATGTTGCGGATGGCGCCGTAGCCGCGCAGGCTCACGCACTCGCCCGAGCCTTTGGGCGCGATCTGCGCCACGCGGTCGGCAACACGCGAAGCCTGAGTATTGGTAACGATGGTGACCTTAAGCGTGGGATGCGCATTAACGATTTCGTGCACGCGATGGGATACGTCGGCCGTGGCAGAAACGGGACAGACCACCAAAAGGATGATGCGCGGGATGTCACGTACCTGCTCAAGCGAGGCCAGGCAGCGGTCGAGTTCGGGATTGTCGGCGTTGAGTCGCGTCGAATGGTCATAGGTGCCAGGGGCGTTTGCGCAAGCGTCATCGCCCGCCCAATACGTTGGAATCACGACTGTGGCGTTCATGCCTTACCCTCCCTGCAACACAAAAACGGGACGCCGCCAAACACAGGCGACGCCCCGCGACCTAGCTGATTCCATCATACCCACTTGGGCAAATCATTGCTCGCAAGTCGCAATGTTTATTGTGGACAACCCCAAAAGAGTACCGTGGACAGGCACAATAGCCGCTCGCTCCTATGCGGCATGCTCTGCCGCCCGAGTCATGCGGGACAGGCGGACCAGCAGCATAAAGCCAACGACCAGCAGCACGCCAATGGAAAGGACGCCCAGCGACGGGTTGCCGGTCAGCGAGGTGACGACCGACACCAGGAAGGTGCCCATAACGCTTGCATAACGACCGAAGATGTCAAAGAAGCCGTAGTACTCGTTGGACTTTTCCTTGGGGATAATGCGGCCAAAGTAGCTACGGCTGAGCGCCTGCACGCCGCCCTGGAACAGGCCGACCATAATGGCAAGCACCCAGAATTCAAAGGCGGTCTTTAGGAAGAACGCGGCGAACAGCACAATGCCCATATAGGCGGCGACTGCCACCAAGATCATGTTGAGCGTGCCCACGCGTCCGGCAAGCTTGCCGTAGATGATGGCGGACGGAAAGGCCACGAACTGCGTGACGAGCAGCGCCAGGACCAACTGGGTCGAATCGATGCCCAAGGCCGATCCGTAGCTGGTTGCCATGGAAATGACCGTGTGCACACCGTCGATATAGAAGAAGAACGCGATCATGTAGACCAGCACGGTCTTGTTGTGGGCGATCTCGCGCATGGTGTGTCCGACCTCGGAGAACACACCGCCCACGATGTGGCCGATGGTGTCCTGGGGACCGCGCGCGCGACCGTATTTTTGCTTATAGGTGCGAATGAGCGGCAGGGTAAAGATAAGCCACCAGGCGCCAGTGATGACAAACGACAGACGCGTTGCCAGCATGGTGGGGACGCCAAGAGCGGGGCCACCCATGATAAGCGCCAAGCAGATGATGAACGGCACGGTAGAACCGATGTAGCCCCAGGCATAGCCCGAGCTGGACACGGCGTCCATGCGCTCGTCGGTGGTAATGTCGGGCAGCATGGCGTCGTAGAACGTCATAGAAGAGTTAAGGCCGATGGTGCACAGCACGTACACGGTCAAAAATGCCATGGCGGACATGGGGATAGCCTGCGCCAGGCAAAGAACCAGGCCCGTGAGGAAGAAGCCCAAGAAGAACTTAATCTTGTTGCCGGCGTAATCGGCAAGCGCGCCCAGAATGGGCATGAGCATGGCAATGACCAGCGAGGCAATCGTCTGCGCGTTGCCCCAGGCGACCACCAGGTCTGCCGAGGAAGCACCGGTATTGATGGCGTTAAAGTAGATGGGCACCACCGAGGTATTGAGCAGCACGAGGGCCGAGTTGCCCACATCGTACATAACCCAGTTACGCTCGAGCTTGGTGTATTTCATGGACAGGGCCCCTTCGTATTCGCCCGATATGCAGTTAGTTCATCGTACCCCAATTGTCCAGAGGCGCCGGTAAGGATTCGGCAAAGGGGCACGCACGAGCCCTACTCCTCGCGGTCGAACTCTTCGTCGGCGCCGAGCACGCGACCGCTGTAATTGACGTGGTTGGTCACGGCTTCCATATCGCCGGTCTCGATAAAGCGGGCGACGGTGAGCTCGTAATCGAGCAGTGCGCGGTCAAAGACCTCGGGGAAGCTCTCGGTCGAGACTTCATCGGTAAAGGGGCTCTTCCATGCCAAGTGGCCCAGGTTGCCGGTACGCTCGGGCAACTCGGTCGTCACGCGGTGCGCAAGGCCGTCGAGTAGCGAATAATCGTGCACCAAGCCCTCAACCAGCGAGATCGCGCGCGTCTTTGCGGAGCCGGCCGGCTCAATCGCGCGGTAAAGTCGCTGCATATTGGCAACGGCAGCACCGTACTCCCCCGCCGGAATGTCAATGCCATACACGCGTCCGGCAACATAGCTCATCAGCACGCCGGCCACGCGATTGATGCGATCGGTGGTGACGATCTCGCCCGCCGGCGGGTAATCGTCGACCGTAGCGCCATCGCGTTTAAGCTGCAGCATCAGTACATCCAGGTCGCTCTCGATCACAGCATGGACCTGACTGCTCGAATCCTCAAGCTCTGAATCGGACTCCACGATGCCAAACTGCTGCTCATAGACAAAGGGGTGGGCGTTGCGGTCGAGCACGTAATGAGACAGCAGGCCCAGCGCAAAGGCACGACCCAAGCTGGCGTCGCGCGGCAGCAGATGCGACACGCCGTCGCGCAGGCACGCGAACTGGCGAGACATGCGCGACCGATGCATGACCTGCGCCAGCAGCGTGCAGTCGGAAACACGCGGTGTCAGAATGTGAAAGAAGAACGGGTCGGGGCCTTGGTTGCCCAAGATAAAGGCAATGCGCTCTTCATCGGACGTGATGACGCCCTGCGGAAGACGGTCGATGCTTTCCTCGCCAAACAGATGATGGGTGATAAGCGCGGGCATAATGATCCTTTCGATTTCATTCGATGCCACCCATTATGCCCACCGCGCGCCCATGCCAAACCTGCGATGGCAAACGACGGCACGCAAGCCTCTTACGCAAGCCCCAGGTGCGACTTGACCTCGGCGGCACGACGACGGGACACCGGCACCGTCGAGCTCACGCGGTCAAGCCTGAGCTCCATCAACCCCGTGGAGCCAATCTCAACATTGTGCACGTCTTCCAAATTGACCAGATAGCTGCGATGAACGCGAATAAAGCCCTCGGAGACCAAGCGACGCTCGAGCGAAGAGATCGACTCATTGATCAGGTACGTTCCCTCGGCGCAGATGGCATTGCAAAAATCGGCGCGCGCCTCAAAGTAGCAGACGTCTGCGGCGGGAATGAACACCTTTTTGCCCCCGCGGTCCACCGTCAGACGCAAAGGCTGGCGCGGAGCGTGGATAACACGACGGGCACCCAAGGCTGTCTCGATCTTGTCGAGTGCCTTTGACAGGCGTGCGTCCTCGACCGGCTTGACGACATAGTCGACCGCATCGAGGTTATAGGCATCGGCCGCATACTCGGCAAACGCCGTCACAAACACAACCACCGGCGGCGTCTTTAGGTTCTGCAGCGTCTCGGCAAGCTCAATTCCCGAGCGACCGGGCATGGTAATGTCTAAAAACAGCACGTCGGGCTTGTTCGACAGAATCGACTCCACGGCTTCGGTGACATTGCCCGCCTCGGCAATCTGGCCCACACGCGTATCCTTTTCCAACAGATAGCGTAGCTCGGCCCTAATGGGAGGTTCGTCATCAACCACCAAGATGTTCCAGCCTTCGGACATATGTGCTTCCCCTCTTTTTCTCTCAATCCAACCGCGTGCTACGCCGTCAACGGCGCGGGCTCATGCGGCTCGCCGTTCAGCTCGACGATGACCTGCGTTCCCACGCCCTCCTGGGACTTCACGCGCATGCCGGAATCTTCTCCGTAAAAGAAATGGATGCGCTGAAGCACGTTGAAGAGCGCCAGGCCGCAACCTCGCTTGACGGAGCCGTCGGCGGTAATGCTCTCGGGCTCCTC
>WGSR01000159.1 GCA_014871545.1 Collinsella sp.
TGCGGGCGCGTTCGGCGAGCGTCGCGAGCTCGACTTCGTAGTCCTGGCGGTCGGCGAGGTCGCGGTTGCGTGCCTCGAGTGCCAGGGCGCGTTCTTGCAGCTTGTCGCGGGTGCGACGCATGCGTTCCTGTTCGCGCTCCAGCTGCGCGGTGCGCAGCGACAGCAACGTGGCGGCGACCGAAAGGATGGCGGTTAGCAGCAGCGTTCGGGTGGTGAGCGCGCCGCCGCGAAGGTCCGCGACAAGCGCACAGACAAACACGGCGCCAATCGCCAGCGCGGGCCAGATGCGTTCACGGCGCACGCGTCGCGTGATGTCATAGAAGGCAAGGGGTGCGAACGGCATAAATGACGGCACGAAGACGGCCGCGATGATGTAAGCGTAACTTGCGGTCTCGCTTGCGCGGCGCGTGCGTTCCCCCTGTGCGACCTCGGCCAGTGAGGTTGCAATAACGCCAAGGCAAAACGCCACAACCAGACGAGCGTCCACAGCAAGACCCGTGGCAGCCGCAATACAGCACGCCAGCACGATCGATTTGTCGAAAAGCCTGTTCATACGGGTATTGTACGCGAAGCTGCGCGTGGTGGAGGGGCCGCCTGCGCAACCGTGACATTCCTCCCGCGCGGCAAATCGGCGTCGATCGATCGCACGAGCGGGGGTTTCGCCTCCGCCCCCCGCACTCGTGACAAAGCTCACTGGTACGCGCCGGCGGCTCCTGCGATGATGCAATCGTACCGGGCCGCAATCAACAGAAGGGCCGCCTCATGACAGATATCGTCCGCGTCGAAAACCTCGTCAAGCGCTACGACGACCTTATCGCGCTCGACCACTTTAACCTCAGCATCGCCCCCGGCGAGATCTTTGGCCTGCTGGGCCCCAACGGCTCGGGCAAGACCACGTCCATCAACTGCATCCTGCAGCTGCTCGCCTACGACAAGGGCACCATCGAGCTGTTCGGCGAGCCCATGACGCCCGCTCGCTACGACCTCAAGCGCCGCATCGGTGTGGTGCCGCAGCAGGTGGCGGTGTTCGACGAGCTCACCGTGCGCGAGAATATCGACTATTTCTGCAGCCTTTACGTTAGCGACCGTAAGCGCCGCCGTGCGCTGGTGGACGAGGCGATCGACTTTGTCGGGCTGAGCGACTTTGCCAAGTTCCGTCCCGGCAAGCTCTCGGGCGGCCTGGCACGTCGCCTCAACATTGCCTGCGGCATTGCGCACAAGCCCGAGCTCATCTTCTTTGACGAGCCCACGGTGGCAGTCGACCCGCAGAGTCGCAACGCCATCCTGGAGGGCATCTGCCGCTTGCGCGACGAGGGCGCCACGGTGGTGTATACCAGCCATTATATGGAGGAAGTCGAGCAGATCTGCAGCCGCATCATGATCATGGACGGCGGGCGCGTGCTGGCGCAGGGCACCAACGGCGAACTCAAGCGCATGATTCAGATGGGCGAGAAGATCGTGATCGAGGTCGGCGAGGTGCCGAGCGCGGCGCTCGGTGCCGTCGCGAGCCTGCCGCATGTCCTGGACCTGTCGGCGACAGCGGGCCAGCTCACGTTTTCGTGCGAGGCGAGCCCGCATAACCTGACGGACATTCTCGATGCGCTGCGCTCGCATGACGTGGCGCTTGGCCGCATTTATTCCGAGCCGCCGACCCTCAACGACGTGTTCCTCGAGATCACCGGCCGCGAGCTGCGCGACTAGGGGGCAGCCATGTTCAACACCATTATCATTACGGTCAAGACGCTGCTGCGCCGACCGAGTACGTGGGTCTGGGGCGCTCTCTTTCCCATCGCGCTTTCCACGATGTTCATGTTTATGTTTGCGAATCTGAGCTCCGACGGCACGGTCGACCCGGTGCCGGTTGCCGTCATAGCGGACGAGGCCTGGGACGCCTCGACCTTTAAGGACGTGGCGACGTCGCTTGCCAAGGAGAGCGACGATCAGCTGCTCGAGATCCACGAGCTCGACGACGCAGCCGATGCGAACCGTGCGCTTAAGGCCGGCGAGGTTGCGGGCATCTATACGGTCGACGACGCAGGCGTACCCAAGCTCACACTGCTATCGAGCTACGACAGCTCGCGCGCATCATCGGTGCTCACCGATCGCAGCATCCTGGAGACGGTGACAAGCTCGTATACACAAAATGCCGAGCTCATGTCCCAGATTGCCCAGGACAACCCGGCGGCGCTCGCCGACCCGGAGGCGGTTGCGCGCGCCCTGTCGCTCGAGGGCAGCACCCGCCGCGTAAACCTGACACGCACCACGCCCGACGGCACGGTCATCTACTATTACGCGCTTTTTGGCCTGGTCGCGATGATGTCTGCCGAGTTTGCCGCCTTGAGCGTCGTCGACCTGCAGCCCAATCTGTCGGGCCTTGGCGCGCGTCGCTGCGTGGGCGGTCTTTCCAAGACGGCATCGCTGGCCGGTATCTTTGTGGGCTCGTGGCTGGTCTCCTTCGCCTCGATGGCGATCGCGATCGGCTACGTGCGCCTGGTCGTGGGCGTCGACTTTGGCGGGCGCGAGGGGCTGTGTTTGGTGGGTGGCGCCGCTTCCGCGCTTGCCGCCACCGGCCTGGGGCTCTTTGTGGGCACGCTTCCCGTTAAGGGCGGCAAGGCGTCCAAGTCGGGCATCCTCACGGGCTTTGCCACCACGTGCGCTTTGTTCGCCGGCCTCTACGGCGAGCCGGCGATGGCGCTTGCCGACGACGTCGCCCGCGCCTGCCCGGCCGAGTGCTGGTTCAACCCCGTCAAGCTCATCTGTGACATGTTCAATCGCCTGTATTTCTTTGAAGACCTGGGGCCCTTCGCTGTTCGCGCGGGCGCGCTCGTCCTGATGGCCCTGGTGTTTGTCGCCGCCGCTACGCTGATCTTTGGAAGGAGTCGCTATGAGCACCTTTAAGACCGCGCTTCGCATGGCGCTGGCGCACCCGTTCTACCTGCTCATCTATACGGTGTTCATCTCGCTCATGGGCGTATTCATCGCGGCATCGGTGAGCTGGAACTCGTCGCAGCTCACCGAGTACAAGCCCTACGATGCCAACGTGATCGTGGTCGACCGCGACGACAGCGACCTTTCGTGTGCGCTTACCAAGCATCTGGGTTTACGCTTTGAACTGGTCACGGGCGTTGGTGACGACACGTACGACCTTGCGGACGCGCTCTCCAAGAGCAACAGCGCCAAGGGCAGCGCCGACTGCGTGTTCTTTATCCCGGAGGAGTTTGAGGACGACCTCGTTGCGGCTGCCCGCGCGGGGGAGGCCCTGCCCAAGCTCGACGTGACCTACGGTTCCGGCACCATGGCGGCGGCGCTTTCGTCTGCCGAGGCCTCGCGCTGGATCTCGCTCGCGGGCGCTGCGGCGGCGCTTGAGCCCGCTGCTTCTAACGGCGACGTTGCCAAGGCCGCCGAGCATGCCGCTGCAAAGCGCGCGGAGGTCCAGATCGAGCAGGTCAAGGTCGACTCGACGGTTGCCGCCACGCTCGAGTCGTATTTCAACTTTGGCGCGTACGCGATTATCTCGTCGGTCATCGTATCGGTGGGGTTGGTGTTCTCGGGCATGAACGAGCCCGAGCGCGTGCGTCGTATGGATGCCGGCCCGGTCTCCGAGCGCCAGCGCTCGCTTGCCGTGTTCGCGGCTGCCGCAGTGCTCACCGTCTGCATCTGGTTTGTGTCGAGCATGATGGGCGTCGTGGGCTTTGCCGGCGCGGTTGCCGAGGTCGGCGTGGGTCGTGTGTGCCTGGCGCTGGCGGCGACGTTTGCCCTGGCGTGCACGCCTCTGGCCGTTGGCTTTGCCCTTTCGAGCCTGGGTGCGCGCGAGGAGCTGCTTAACGGTGTGGGCAACCTGCTCGGCATGCTCATGACGTTTTTGGGCGGCGCTTGGATGCCGCTGTCGCTGATGGGCTCGGCCGTGCAGACGGTGGCGCACTTTGTGCCGAC
>WGSR01000016.1 GCA_014871545.1 Collinsella sp.
TCTCCAAGGGCGTTCACGTGCTGACCGAGGCCAAGGTGACCGAGATTACCGAGGATGCCATCAGCTACGAAAAGGACGGCGAGATCCACACCATCGCCGATGCCGATACGCTGGTACTTGCCATGGGCTATCGTCCCAATACCAAGTTGGCCGACGACCTTGCTGCAGCCGGCGTTACCACCCACGTGTTGGGCGATGCCAACAAGTGCGGCAACATCCGCGACGCCATCGGCGATGGCTACAAGGTTGCTTGCGAGCTCTAGTCAACCCCTTGGTGCATGTGAGGCCTATCCCCGCGGCGTCAGTCGGTAAATAGCAAAAAGCGACGGCCGTCCCGTACGTGGGACGGCCGTCGCTTGCGTTAGTTGCAATAGGTCGTGCGATTAGAGGCCCAGGATCTCCTTGACCTTGGCGATGATGGCCTCGTCGGTTGCGTTGGCAAAGAAGTACTCCTGGAAGTGCTCGCCGGCAAGTGCGCCCTTCACCAGGTCCTGATCGATTTCGCCCAGGACGTCGACGAGCGGACGCATGGTCACAGCGCGCACGCCATCGAGAATCTTCTTGTTGCGCTGCTCGGGCTCAACGCGCTCGGCGGGGTAACCGTTGCCCGAACCAAAGCCAAAGAGCTTCTCGAAGGTGTACTCGAGGTTGAGCTCCTGGCCCCAGCCGTTCTTGAGCGCGAAGGGCATGGCGACGGCGTTGCCATCGTTGACCTGGGTAAAGGTGTAGGCATCGAGCGGGTCGGCAACATGGCCGCACAGCACGCCGGGGAAGGAGTTACAGGCGAGCATAGCGCCCTCGCCGGTGCCGCAGCCGGTCACGACGTAGTCGGCAGCGCCGGAGTTCAGCAGCACGGCGGCCAGGATGCCGTTTTGCACGTAGGTGAGCGGCTTAGAGTCGGCGTCGGCATACATACCGTAGTTAAAGACGGTGTGACCTATAGGCTCGACAACCTTCTTAAGGGCAGCCTCGATCATGGGGTTCTTGGAGTTCTGAGAGTTCTCATTGATCAGAGCGATTTTCATGATAGATAACCTTCCACTATTTTCTAAATTAATTGTTAGTTATGTTGCGTGGCATCTCCAACAGAGAGGCCGCTCTGCGGGCGGTGGACGATAAGATCTGTCGCGAGTTCCGCACGAGCCGAAGAGCACTTAATGTGCTCTTCGTGCGAGTCAGGACTGTTCGAGCAGCAGACCTTATCGTCCACCGCCTCGCCCAGACGTCTTACTGCGGTTGCTTGCCGATGTAGGCCAAGATTCCGCCGTCGACGTAGAGGATGTGACCGTTGACGAAGTTCGATGCATCGGAAGCCAAGAACACGGCGGGGCCCTTCAGATCCTCGGGCGTGCCCCAACGGGCGGCCGGCGTCTTGGCAATGATGAACTGGTCAAACGGGTGACGGCTGCCGTCGGGCTGCGTCTCGCGCAGCGGCGCGGTTTGCGGCGTGGCGATGTAGCCGGGCCCAATGCCGTTGCACTGGATGTTGGCCTCGCCAAACTCGGAGCAGATGTTCTTGGTGAGCATCTTGAGTCCGCCCTTGGCGGCGGCGTAGCCGGCAATGGTCTCGCGGCCCAGTTCGCTCATCATGGAGCAGATGTTGATGATCTTGCCGTGGCCCTTGGCGATCATGCCGGGCAGGCAGGCCTTGGACACGATAAACGGGGCGTTGAGGTCGATATCGACGACACGGCGGAAGTCCTCGGCGCTCATGTCGAGCATCGGCGTGCGCTGGATGACGCCTGCATTGTTGACCAGGATGTCGGGCGTGGTGCCAAAATCGGCCTCGATCTTGGCGATGAGCTCGGCGACGACGGCCTCGTCGGTGACGTCGGCAACATAGCCGTGAGCATCAAAGCCCAGTTCGCGGTAGTGCTTCTCGGCCTCGGCGACCTTGTCGGCGTGACGGGCGTTAAAGGCAATCTTGGCGCCGGCTTCGCCGAGCGCCTCGGCAATGGCCATGCCAATACCGTAAGTGGCGCCGGTCACCAGCGCGACCTTGCCATCCAGACGGAAGCTGTCCATAAGATCAGACATAGCGATCCTTTCAAAAGAAACGTTCATCTGTATAAGTCTTGCTTTTCGTACAAGGTCAGTATAGGAGAAGAGGAGGATTTAAAAGTCAGATTCTCCTAAAATCAGGTGAACGTTCACTTTTAAAAGGCGAACGGTTGTAGATAATTGTCGCGATGACTGCTATTCGCTCTGATCCTGCGTGCCCTCTGCAATCATGTTGCGGTTATACACCAGGTGCAGATACATCGCGTCGTGCGCGGCGGTGGGATTGCGCGAGGCGATGGCGTCGGCCACATCGCGGTGCGTGCGGATAGTTTCCTCGACGAGCTTTTTGCCGGTCACGTCGATAAAGAGGGGGACGGATGCCTTGAGCACGCCCATCAGGCGAGGAACGACGAGGTTTCCGGAGCTCTCGGCAATGGCATTGTGGAACGCGGTGTCGGCGGCGGAGTAATCCTCACCGGCCTCGGCCAGGCGCTCGGATTCGTCACAGAGCTCTTTGATAAAGACGACCTGGTCGTTGGTTGCGTGCTCGGCCGCCATGCGTGCCATCTGCGGCTCGATCATAAAGCGCACCTCGAGTAGGTCGCGCGCCAGACGCTGCTTGTCGTCGATAAAGGTAAAGCCCAGCGGGTCGTCGGCAACGCCGGGGTTTGACGCCACATAGGTGCCCGAACCCTGCTTGATGCGCACGATATTGCGCGACTGCAGCAACTTCATGGCCTCGCGCACGGTGCTCCTGCCGGCGCCCAAGCGCTCGACCAGCACGGTTTCCTTAGGCAGGCGATCGCCTTGCTCAAGGTGTTCATCCAGAATCAATTGAATGATTTTCTCCGATATTTGCTCGGGGAGTCCCGATTCGGCGCGGGCCATAGCTATACCTTTCATTACATAATTCATCTGAGCTATTTTAGCGCGCCGCGGATGCGATATTGGCCGCTGGATTTGAGTCGGGCGGCTTAGATATACCGTTCGCAGCGCAAATACGACCGTTTACCAAATACATCAGATGTATTTCGAACAAATTTCAAAATGAAACATCAGACCTTTCAAAAACAAGCTATAGTCATCAGACGAATTCAAAAGGTCTGATGAATTGGAGGAAAGATGTCAGACCCAACGTTTATGGCTGATCCCACCAGGCTGGTCATCGCCGCCATCGTGGGCATCGCGCTGCTGCTTGCGCTCATCATCAAGTTCAAGCTGCACCCCGTGCTGTCGATGATGGTCTCGGCGCTCGTGATCGGTATCGGTGCCGGCATGCCGCTCGACATGGTGGCAGACACCGTCACCAAGGGCGTGGGCACCACGCTGCAAAACATCGCCCTGCTCATTGGCCTGGGATCGATGTTTGGCCAGATTTTGGAGGAGAGCGGCGGCGCCAAGAAAATCGCCCAGACCTTCATTGACACCTTCGGCCAGGGCCACTCCAGCTGGGCACTGGGCATCACCGGTTTGGTCATCGGCACCACGGTGTTCTTTGAGGCCGGCGTGGTCGTTTTGATCCCGCTTGCCTTTAGTGTGGCGTCGCAGACCAAGAAGTCGACCCTCTACTACGGCATCGCCCTGCTCGCGGGATTGGCGGCTGGCTATGCGTTCGTGCCGCCTTCGGCCGGTTCGGTCCTGGTTGCCGGCACGCTCGGTGTCGACCTGGGCACCATGATTCTCGTCGGTATCCCCACCGCCTTCATCGCCATGGCGATTGCCGGCGTCATCTGGGGCCGCAACGTGGGCGGTCGCATTTTTACCGATGTTCCGGAGCACTTTACCTCTGCCGAGGGGGCGAGTGACGACAAGGAGCTTCCCTCCTTTGGCATGGTGCTCGCGATCGTGCTCACGCCGCTTTGCCTGATTCTGCTGGGCACGTTGTCCTCTTATATCCCCATGCCCGCTGAGCTCGCCTCGATTCTCGCCTTCTTGGGCAAGCCGTTCGTCGCTTTGACGCTCGCCACGCTCGTCGCGATGTATCTGCTGGGCGCGCGCCGCGGCTACTCCGGCGCCGAGCTCAAGGCCTTGCTCGACCGCTCTCTTAAGCCCGTCGGCATGATCTTGCTGGTTATCGCCTGCGGCGGCGTTATTCGCTGGATGCTGCAGGACTGCGGTCTGGGCCAGGTTATCGGCCCTGTGCTCGAGAACTGCCCGCTGCCCCTCGTGGTTGTCGGCTTCCTCATCGCTGCGCTCGTCCGTGCCTCGGTCGGTAGCTCTATTGTTTCGATGACCATGGCATCGGGCATTATGGCCGCTATGCCTGCGGTCGTCGGCGCTTCGGTGCTCATGCGTGCCGCCATCTGTCTTGCCATCTGCGGCGGCGCCACGGCACTCTCGCACGTCAACGATGCCGGTTTTTGGATGTGCTCCTCGTTCCTGGAGATTGACGAGAAGACCACCCTCAAGTCCTGGACCGTTATGGAGATGCTCATCGGCCTTTCGGGTCTTGCCTGCGCCCTGGTGATTTCGTTCTTCGCCTAGTTCGCGTAGCTAAGCATCTTTCGCCGAGTGCATCGCTCGGTACCCATTTACACCTGATTCATTAACCAACGATTGGTACAACCGTTCAAACCAAAAGAGGAGAATATCATGGACGAGAAGACCAAAGCACAGATTCAGCAGGAGGCCGCCGACCTGGTTGCCAAGCTGCAGCCGCGTTCCGGCAAGTTTCGCACCATCAGCCCCGAGATGGACCCGCTGCGTCTGGGCTCCGGCTGGACGATCGAGGATCTGGACAAGCCTCAGGTCATCATCGAGTCGACATTCGGTGATTCGCACCCGGGTTCTGCCGGCCTGTTCGAGCTGGTCGAGGAGGTCCGTGCCGGCGTTGCCGAGGCCGGTGGCCATGGCGCCCGTTACTTCTGCACCGATATCTGCGACGGCGAGGCCCAGGGCCACGACGGCATCAACTACTCGCTGCCCAGCCGCGACATGATCGCCAACATGATCGAGATCCACGCCAAGGCCACTCCGTTCGACGCCGGCGTTTTTGTCGCCAGCTGCGATAAGGGTCTGCCTGCGAACCTCATGGCCATGGGCCGCATCAACATCCCCTCCATCGTCGTCACCGGCGGTGTCATGGATGCCGGCCCCGACCTGCTGACCCTCGAGCAGCTCGGCGCTATCTCGGCTCGCTACGAGCGTGGCGAAATCTCCCGCGAGGAGCTCGAGTTCGCCAAGCACAACGCCTGCCCCAGCTGCGGCGCCTGCTCCTTTATGGGCACCGCCTCGACCATGCAGGTTACCGCCGAGGCCCTGGGCCTTATGCTCCCCGGTACCGCCCTGCTGCCCGCAACTAGCTCCGACCTGCGCGAGTTTGCCCGCGCGGCCGGCCGTCAGTCCGTGTGGCTCTCCGAGCACAACCTGTGCCCGCGCGACATCGTGACCAAGGAGTCCTTCGAGAACCTCATCATGGTCCACGGCGCCATCTCCGGTTCCACCAACTCGCTGCTGCACATCCCCGCGATCGCCCGCGAGTTTGGCATCGAGATGTCCGCCGACGATTTCGATCGTCTGCACCGTGGTGCTCACTACCTGCTCAACGTTCGCCCCGCAGGCGAGTGGCCGGCGCAGTTCTTCTACTATGCGGGCGGCGTGCCGCGCATCATGGAGGAGATCAAGTCGATGCTCCACCTCGATGTTATGACCGTCACCGGCAAGACTCTCGGCGAGAACCTCGAGGATCTCAAGAACAACGGCTACTACGAGAAGTGCGGTCGTTACCTTGAGAAATGGAATCTCAAGCGCGAGGACATCATCCGTCCGTTTGACCAGGCCTTCGGCACCGACGGTTCCATCGCCATCCTCCACGGCAACCTTGCTCCAGAGGGCGCGGTCGTCAAGCACACCGTCGTTCCGCGCGAGATGTTCCAGGCCACGCTTAAGGCCCGCCCGTTCGATTGTGAGGAGGACGCTATCCATGCCGTCCTGACGCACGAGATCAAGCCCGGTGACGCCGTCATCATTCGCTATGAGGGCCCCAAGGGCTCCGGCATGCCCGAGATGTTCTACACCACCGAGGCTATCGCCAGCGATCCCGAGCTGGGTGCGAGCATTGCCCTGATCACCGATGGCCGCTTCTCCGGCGCCTCCAAGGGCCCGGCTATCGGTCACGTTTCGCCCGAGGCTGCCGTGGGCGGCCCGATTGCCCTGATCGAGGAGGGCGACCTGATCCAGATCAATATTCCCGAGCGCTCGCTGTCCATCGTTGGCATCGCCGGCAAGGAGATGGAGCCGGCCGAGGTCGACGCCGTCCTGGCCGAGCGTCGCGCCGCCTGGAAGCCCAAGGCTAATCGCTATACCTCCGGCACGCTCAAGTTCTTTACCGAGCATGCAGTTTCCGCCATTCAGGGTGGCTACATGGAGTAGCGCCCATGCGCATCAAAGTTCTCCTCTCATAGATGCGCGGCACGAAGGGCCCCGAGCTTACACTGAGCTCGGGGCCCTTTTGTCCAAACTTAGCTAAAAGCCTCGTCCCAAAAAGACTGGTTGGAAGTTGCGCTGAATGGGGGATTGTTTGACGGCGCGGGTGTCGCCAGCGGCCCCTATTTCGCCGTAAATGAGGAGACGGGGGATGCGATAGTATTACGTGGTGATATTCGACAAACCGTGGGCTTCATCCGAGGGCTTTATGGAACAACACCAGCATTATCAGAGCCTGCAAGATCAGGCATACAACGCATTGCGCTCCAAGATCATCTATGCCGAGCTCAAGCCCGGCACGCGCCTTTCGGCGATTGGCCTGGAAAAGGAGACGGGAATCGGGCGCACGCCCATTCGCGAGTCCTTTGTGCGCCTGCGTGAGCAGGAGCTGGTGGAAACGCGCCCCAAAAGCGGCACCTATGTCTCAAAAATCAGCATGGAGCGCGCCGAGAACGCCTGTTTCTTGCGCGAGAAACTCGAGAGAAGCGTACTCATTAAATGTTGTTCGGCTGCTACGCCCGAGCAAAAGCAGCGGCTTGAGCAGATTCTTGCCGAGTCCGAGTCGCTCGACCATAGCGAAACACGTCGCTTTTTCGATCTGGACAACCTGTTCCACGAGACGTGTTTTGAGATTGCCGGCCGTCACATGTTGTGGGATTGGATGAAGAGCGTCAACACGCATTTTGAGCGATACAACTGGTTGCGTATGGTGTCGCAGGATCTGGATTGGGAGCCGATTCGTCGGCAGCATCGCCGGATTCTCGAGGCCATTAAGAGGGGCGATACCGATGCGGCGAGCTATCTGGCAGAGACGCATTTGCATCTAATGCCCGAGGAGCAGGGTCCGGTTATCGCCTTACATCCCGACTACTTTGAGCTGTCCAAAGACTCGGCCATCTAACTCGCCCCCTACATTAGTTGCGGTGAAATAGGGATTGTTTTGCGGCTCTGATGGCGTAAACAGTCCCTATTTCACCGCAACTGCCGGGGCACTATCGGGGCACGAAAAAGCTACGACGCTACTTGGAGGAAAAGACCGGAAGCAAGGGTCCATTCCTCCAGACGGCGCCGCAGCTGTTTTGGTGGCTTGGCTTTTGTTGAAGTGGCTCAGCTGGGCGTGGTCGCCAACCGAGTAGGAAAAGCGGCTCGGGGGCGTGTCGCTTCCGTCACGTTCTATCAGCGTACAAGACGGTTTTGGTTCTTGTTCGTGACGGAAACGGCGCGCTTCCGAGCCGCTTTAAAAGAAAGGGGGCGAGGTCTAGGGCACGCCCCCTTTCACGATAGAGAGCTAAACCTAGCCGCGGACCTTCTTGACGACGTCCATGGCCTCGCGGGCGATCTGCTCGACCTTGGAGAAGTCGCCGTCGGCGAACAGGGCGGGCTTGACCATCCAGGTGCCACCGCAGGCGATGATGGCGGAGGAGCTCAGGTACTCCTCGACGTTGGCGGTGCTCACGCCGCCGGTAGGCATAAAGCGGTGACCGACAAACGGAGCAGCGAGGGCCTTGATGGTGTTCAGGCCGCCGTACTGAGCCGCAGGGAAGAACTTGGTGACCTTGAGACCCAGGTTCTCGGCCGCGGTGACCTCGGAGGGGGTCACGGTGCCGGGCAGCACGGGCAGGTCGATGTCGATGCAGTGCTTCACGACGTCCTCGTTATAACCCGGGGAGACGATGAACTTGGCACCGGCGGCGCGAGCCTGCTCAACCTGCTCGACGGTCAGGACGGTGCCGGCGCCAACGCACATCTCGGGCTCGGCCTCGGCCATAGCGGCGATGCACTCGGCGGCGCAGGCGGTGCGGAAGGTGACCTCGGCGGACTTCATGCCAGCTGCCATAAGGGCGTGGGCGAGCGGAGCGGCGTCCTCGACCTTGTCGAGCACGACGACCGGCACGATGCCCAGGGACTCAAGCGTGGTGTAGAACTGATCGAACATGATGTTCCTTTCGATGTGAGGCGCGCACGGGCGCATGATTGCTAAATGTGCTGGTCAGGAGCCGATTTTGGATTGGTTATCGGAGGCACTGCTTGGGGTTCAAGCAATTTCAAAACCGGCTGCACGACCAGTCATGTAGGAAATGCCAGACAAAACCGGAATGGGACTGGTGGTTTTGCCCGACCGGAGGAATCGGGGAGCGGGCTGCAGAGGTATGGGTATGGGTATGGGAAACTGCAGCCCGCGGAATGGGGACGGCTTAGCGCGCGACTCGGGTGCCACCGTCGGCGGCTGATGCCACAGCGGCGATCTCGTCGGCGGTCACCAAGTTGGAATCGCCCTTGATGGTGAGTTTGAGGATCGAGGCCGCAATCGCGTAGTTGACGGCGTCCTGCGGGTCAAAGTCGTTGATGAGGGCATGGACCAAACCGGCGTTGAAAGCGTCGCCGGCGGCAACTCCTTCGAGCACGTGCACGTCGTGAGCAGGGGAGAACCAGTGCTCGCCGCTCTCGGCGTCAAAGAGCATGCCCATCCAGATGGAGCGCTCGACGCAGGAGATGTTGCGTACGACCGAGGCGACCTTCTTGCAGCCGTATTCGGCGCAGATCTGACGGGCCATCTCGACGTAGGTGTCGCGCTCCTCGATGCCATGGGCAAGGGAACCAGAGACGCAGGTCATACCGAGGCCGGCAGGCGCATCCTCGTCGTTGGCGATGCAAATGTCGACGAGCGGCAGGAGTTCCTTCATGGTGGCCTGCGACTTCTCGGGCGACCACATCTTGCCGCGATAGTTCACGTCGCACACGGTGGTGATGCCCTTGGCGCGGCAGACCGCGAGCGCCTCCTTGCAGGCGGCGGCCATCTCATCGGAGACGGCGGGGGTCACGCCGGAGAAATAGAAGACATCGATGCCCTTGAGGATCTCGTCCCAGTCAAAGACGTCGCGCTTGGCCATGTTGATGGCAGAGTACTTGCGGTCGTAGACGCAACCGTTGCCGCGCTGCGAGGCACCGACCTCAAACACATAGGAGCCAAGGCAGTCGCCCTGACGCACGACGCGCGTGGTGTCGACGTCGTAGGCCTTCAGCGAACGCAGGGCGCACTCGCCCAGACGGTTGGCCGGGACAACGGAGACGTAAGCGGCCTTGTCGCCCTGGTAGGCGAGGGAAAGAGCGGTGTTGGCCTCGGCGCCGCCGTAGCGGACGTCAAACTCGGTTGCCTGCTCAATGCGCAGATGATCTTTGGGCGAGAGCCTCATCATGATCTCGCCGAAGGTAAGAACCGTTTTACCCATGGTCGCGCAGCTCCTTTTACTCGTGCGTACACCTTTGATATGGCGTTGGCACGCAGGTGCCAAGACGGTAGGGTGCGTCTTTGCACCTCCGTGCCAACGCTTGCCGAAATCGGTTTACGAAATCGGTTTACGAAATCGGTTTCGTTTCGAGTTGTAGTATACTCACCTACAGCGTTTTGCAACCGAGATTTTTAAAAAATGCCTAAAATGGCTCAGACTGCCGACATTGGGAAACGGGGTGCGTTATGGCGCAGATGAGAATCAAGGACATTGCCGCCGAGGCGGGCGTGAGCCCGGCCACGGTCTCGCGCTATCTCAACAACCGCCCCGGGCAAATGACCGAGGAAACCCGTGCTCGCATCGCGGCGGTTATCGAGCGCACCGGCTATCGCCCGCGTGCCGCCGCGCGCAATCTGCGCAGCTCGCGCACCAACCTCATCGGCGTGATCTTGGCCGACATCGCCAACCCGTTCTCCAGCGCCATGCTCGAAGGACTTTCCGCCAGCGCCGCCGCGCGCGGCTGCTCGCTCATGACGGCCATTAGCGGAAACGACCCCGCCAAGGAGGCCGAGTCGCTCACCAGACTTATCGATGCCGGCGTGGACGGCCTGGTCGTCAACACCTGCGGAGGCAATGACGAGGCGATCGCCGCGGCAGCGGGACGTCTGCCTGTTGTGCTGCTCGACCGCGATGTTGCCGACGGTGGCATCGATCTGGTGACCTCCAACAACCGCGAGTTGGTTGCCGGGCTGGTCGACGCCTTGACTGCTGCGGGCAGCGAGCGCCTGTGTCTGCTCACCGAGGCAAGCGATGGCAGCCCCGTGCGTCGCGAGCGCGCCGAGGCCTTTGCCGACGAGCTTTCTCGACGCGGCCTTGCGGGCGAGGTCGTCACCCTGGCCGACGGCGGTGCCACGGGCGTTGGCCGCTTGGACGAGACCATCCGCGACTACGCGGGCAAAAGGCTCGGCCTTATCGCCGTCAACGGCCTGGTTTTCCTGCGTCTGACCGAGGCGCTGGCGCAGCTTGGCCCCTCGCTGCCGGCGGGGCTCAAGATCGCGACGTTTGACGACTACCCCTGGAACCATGTGCTCTTTGGCGGCGTGACCACGGCAGCGCAAGACACCATCACCATTGCCGAGCGCGTAGTCGAGCGCCTGTCCGAGCGCATTGACGTCGTCACCACCACGGTGGGCGATGCCGCAAAACTCGCCCCCAAGCGCATCGAGATACCCGGCCACATCGAACACCGCGCATCAACCTCGCGCTAGTCTGTGTGATAATATATAGACAATGTCATACAGGAGGTATCCATGGCTGCGTCTGTGCTGAGTGTGCGAGTGGACTCGTCAATTAAAGACTCATTTGCCGAACTGTGCGAAGAGCTTGGCATGACTTCGTCTGTTGCGGTCAATATGTTTATGAGGCAGATGCTGCGCGAGCGCTCTCTGCCGTTTGTTCCTTCACTTGGTAAAAGCTCTGAGAGCGAAAGCGCCGCGACGGGCATTTTGGATACTGCCCAGATTGAGTCCGCCGTCCGCGAGGCAGCCAGCTCGATTCCCGCCATCAAAACCGTGATTCTTTTTGGTTCGTATGCCCGTGGCGAGGCGCATGCCGATAGTGATATTGACTTGCGTCTCGAAGTCGATCGCGAGCAGGGCTTTGGTCTTTTCGCGTTGTCCGCGTTTGGCGAGGCGGTGCGCAAAGAAACCGGGAGGCAGGTTGATCTCGTCTCTAGTGATCATCTTGATGACGATCTTGCCGCGGTAATTGAGCGCGAAGGAGTGATCCTTTATGATCGCGCGTAAGTCAGACGGTCTCCGCGCTCAAGAGGTTTTGGAAGCCATCTCTGAAACGAACGAGCGCATCAAGGCTTTTGATATCACCGAGGACCAGTTTCTGCATGCGAATGACGTGCGGACGAGGGCGTTGGCGGACTCCCTTTTGATGTGTGCGCTTAGGGTGACGGAAGAAGCGGGCAAGTTGTCGGAACGCTCGCAGCGGCTTCATCCCGAAATTGAGTGGCGTGGAATTATCGGCATGAGAAATTATCTTGCGCATGATTACGGCAATGTCGACCGCTCGGTTGTTTGGGATGCAGTGACGATGGAGTTCCCTGCGCTGGAACGAGCCTGTAGGCAAATTGTCTCCGAATCCGAGCGATAGTTGCTGGTCATACCCGCCTACGCGAACGTTTTTTGAGCGCTTGATACGCTTTAACCCTGCGGAAACATTTTTCTGCGATAGTATCTGCGATATAGACCAGTCGAAACCCGCCCGAAAGAAAGGGGAGCGACATGAACCAGCAGAACATCGATTACGTACTCCGCTCCGTAGAGCAGCGCGACATCCGCTTTGTGCGTCTGTGGTTTGTCGACATTCTCGGCCGCCTCAAGAACTTTGCCATCAGCCCCGAGGACCTCGAGGTCGCTTTTGAGGAGGGTATTGGCTTTGACGGCTCCGCCATCGAGGGCTTTGCCACGCCCGAGGAAGCCGACATGCTGGCGTTTCCCGATGCTTCGACCTTCCAGATTTTGCCGTGGCGCCCGAGCCACAACGGCGTCGCCCGTGTGTTCTGCGACGTGTGTACTCCCGATCGCAAGCCGTTTGCCGGCGACCCGCGCGACGCCCTGCGCCGCATGTTCCGCAAGGCCGAGAAGGCTGGCTATCTGCTCAACGTGGGTGCCGAGCTGGAGTATTACTACTTCCCCGACGAGCACACCCCCGAGCCGCTCGACAACGTGGGCTACTTCGATCTTTCGGTAAGCGATGCCGCTCGCGACCTGCGCCGCAACACGGTCCTCACGCTCGAGAAGATGTCCGTGCCCGTGGAGTACACCTTCCACGCCGCCGGCCGCTCGCAACACGGCATGAGCCTGCGCCACGCCGAGGCCCTGAGCATGTCCGACGCCATCACCACGGCCAAACTTATCATTAAGCAGCAGGCCTACGAGAGCGGTTGCCACGCCTCCTTTATGCCCAAGCCGTTGGCGGGCGAGGACGGCAGCGCCATGTTTTTGCATCAGTCGCTGTTCGACCACGACGGCAACAATGTCTTTTGGGGCGAGGACGACGAGAAGTACCATCTCTCCGATATCGCCAAGCACTATATGGCCGGCATCCTGGCGCACGCGCGCGAGATCAGCGCTATCACCAACCCAACGGTCAACTCGTACAAGCGCATCACCACGGGTGGCGACTCCGTGCCGCAGTACGCCACGTGGGGCCTGCGCAACCGCGCGAGTATGGTCCGCATCCCGGTCTACAAGCCCGGCAAGCAGCTGTCCACGCGCATCGAGCTTCGCAGCCCCGACCCCATGGCCAACCCGTACCTGGTCAACGCCGTCACGCTAGCGGCCGGTCTGGACGGCATCGAGCGCAAGCTGGAACTCCCGCCCGAGGCAACTGCCGAGACGCTCAAGCTTACCGACCGTCAGATGGTCGAGGCCGGCTACACGCCGCTGCCGCGCTCGCTCAAAGAGGCACTCGACGTGTTTGAGGACTCGCAGTTTATGAAGGATGCCCTCGGCGAGCACATCCACAGCTTCTTCCTCAAAAAGAAGCGCGACGAGTGGCATAAGTTTGAGTCCACGATCACCGAGTGGGAGATCAAGCACTACCTGGCGAACTCCTAATCGCGCTGGCTTGTTCCAGTACGATTGAGCTCATTTCTTTGGAGGCCGATATGTCCGAAAAGAGTGCCCTGTTCATGGCGCGCACGACGCGCTTCCACGAGTTTGCCCGCAGCTTGACGACCACCCTGGGTGTCGAGGTGAGCCTGGCAACCCCCGATTCGCCGACTGCGGCGCACGACTTTGACCTGCTGATCCTCGATTCCGATGGCATCCGCAGCGACCGCATCGATCAGATTGCCAAGTGGCTTGACGATCGCGGCGGCGTTCCCATGCTGGTGATCGTTGACGACGAGGCGCTCGGCACCCTGCGTCTGCCGAACCACGCGCATGCCGACTTTGTATGCCCCACGGCGACGCCCAACGAGCTCAAGGCTCGCGCGCAGCGCCTGATGGGCGAGGAGGAGACCGTCACCGCCGACGATGTGCTCAACATCGATAACCTCGAGATTAACCTGGCTACCTACCAGGTGACGCTCGACGATGAGCCCATCGACCTGACGCTGATGGAGTACTCGCTGTTGAGCTTTTTGGCGACGCACCCCAACCGTGCCTACAGCCGCGAGGTGTTGCTGCACCGCGTGTGGGGCTTTGAGTACTGCGGCGGCACGCGCACCGTCGACGTGCACATTCGACGCATCCGCTCCAAGGTGGGCCCGCAGATCGCGGCGCACATCACCACCGTCCGTGGCGTGGGTTATCTGTTTAAGGACTAGATTTCTACCACAAAGGGGACAGGCACCTTTGTGGTGGTTTTGACGCAGGTGCGGGTTCCTTTCGAGTTTGCAGCAGAACTTAAGCCTTCCTAAAAGATTGCGTTCTCGTACACGTACGCCCGCATATTGGGGTACAACTCAACGTGAACAATGATGGCCCGCCACATGTTTGGCGGGCCTTTGGTTATTTGACGAAAGGATCGCAGCTATGAGCGAGAACGATTCCCAGCGTCCCCAGGATCAGGGCAATGCCGGCGAGACGCAGCAGCAGCCGCGCGTGCAGGTGGAGTCGACGCCTGCCGACAGCAACATTCCCTACGTGCAGGCCTATGACACGCAGACCGGCAAGCCGCTGGGTGGCCAGCAGGTTGTAAACAAGCACACAGTGGTCAAGACCAAGACCAAAAAGCTGCCGATCTTCATTACCGCGCTTGCCGGCTGTGCCTGCGGCGCCCTGCTGGTCATCGCGCTCATTATGAGTGGCACGCTCGATATCGGCGGCGGCAGGAACGCCGTGACTGCGGGTGCTTCGGGTTCATCGACGCAAAAGATCACCATCGACTCCGAGGACACCACGCTGGCCGAGGCCGTTTCTGCCAAGGCGTTGCCCTCCGTGGTTTCCATTACCGCCACTTCGAGCGGTAGCCAGAACGGCTCGCTTTCGCAGTCTGCCGACGAGTCGGACGGCTCGGGCAGCGTCGGCTCGGGCGTTGTGCTCGATACCGAGGGCCATATCCTCACCAACAACCATGTGGTCGATGGCTACGACCAGTACGTGGTGACCATGGATGACGGCACCACCTACGAGGCCGAGTTCGTGGGCAACGATGCTTCGAGCGACCTAGCCGTCATCAAACTCAAGGACGCCGACGCCTCCAAGCTCACGCCGATCGAGATCGGCGACTCCTCCAAGCTCAACGTGGGCGAGTGGGTCATGGCGATCGGCTCGCCGTTTGGCAACGAGCAGTCTGTCTCCACGGGTATCGTGTCGGCGCTCTACCGCTCCACGGCCATGAGCTCTACCAGCGGTAACACCATCTACGCCAACATGATTCAGACCGATGCCGCCATCAACCCGGGCAACTCCGGCGGCGCGCTCGTCAACGACAATGGCGAGCTTGTGGGTATCAACTCGCTCATCGAGAGCTACTCGGGCTCCAGCTCGGGCGTGGGCTTTGCTATTCCCGTTAACTACGCCAAGAACATTGCCGACCAGATCATCGACGGCAAGACGCCGGTGCATCCGTACATGGGCGCTACGCTTTCGAGCGTCAATGCGCTCAACGCCCGCACCAACAAGCTGAGCACCGATAGCGGCGCGTATGTGGCGAGCGTCGTCGAGGACGGTCCCGCCGCCAAGGCCGGCATTCAGGAGGGCGACGTCATCACCAAACTGGGCGACGATGAGATTACGAGCGCCGATGGCCTGATCATCGCACTGCGCAGCCACGAGGTGGGCGAGAAGGTCGAGATCACGCTCATGCGCGGCAAGG
>WGSR01000160.1 GCA_014871545.1 Collinsella sp.
CGCTCGAGCTTGGCGTCGCGCTCGTCATCGGAGGTATCCATGCCGAGCATGCTCACAAGCACCTGCTCAAACATCGAGGACTCGCGGTTGGCGGAAGACACGTACTGACGCAGGTTGCGCGGCTCGATATGGAAGCGCGACAGCTCGGAGCAGTAGCGGATGATCGGAAAATCGCGACCATCGACAAGCTCGCGATTCTGCGGACTCTTGATGATGCGAATGAGGTCGTTCTCGGCGAGCGAGCGGATAAACGAAATCTCGACGCCCAACATATCGGGAATGGTCTCGATGGGATGCAGCTTTTGCTTAGTCTCCTTGGGCTCCGTCTTGAGCGGAACATCGGATAGCAAGCCCACCTCGTAGGCGAGCGTTGACAGGTCCGTGGCGTTTTCCAAGCGCTGCTTAATCACGTTGAGCGGCATGTAGCGGGTCTTCTGCAAGTGCAGGATGACCTCCAGACGATCAACGTCCTCCTTAGAGTACTGACGGTATCCCTTAGGCGTACGATGAGGGGTAATGAGCCCCTCATCCTCTAGAAATCTAATTTTTGAGTTCGAAAGATCGGGGTATGCGCCTCGAAGTAGGTTGACGACTTGGCCGATACTCAGATAGTTGCGTTCGGCCATGCCCTACTCACCGGTTTCGATGCGCTCCGGCGTGCTCTCGTGGTAGATGAGCGTAAACGTACCGATCTGAACGGAAGAACCGTCGTGCAGCGGGGCTGCATTGACAATGGCACCGTCGACCCAGGTACCATTGAGCGAGCCCAGGTCCTCGATGCGAGCGCCGAGGCCCTCGCGAATAATGCGCGCGTGGCTGCGCGAAACGGTCATGTCATTAAGGAAGATGCCGTTCGCGGGATCGCGGCCGATGGTGGTCACGTCGTCCTCGAGCTCAAAGGCGGCACCAGTCTGCGGACCCTTGACGATGGACAGGACGGGGGCGGTGATGCGCACGTTGGCCATGAGGTCGGGAACGGTGACGTCGCTTGAAGGCACGCGGAATACGCAGGTAGCGTCAGCAGTCTTATCATTCTGAGGCATATTGTTAACCATGTTGTCCATGACAACCCCTAACTTATCGCGGACGTGCCGCAAATAATGAACCGTACGTAATCATACCCCAACGAATCAGTCTTCGATTTCAGGGTTCAGAAAGTCGATGTCCTCGTCCTCGGGATGCGCGAGAGCCTGTTTAATGGCCACTCCGCCCTTAATGGAGTAGATGACAGCCGTGAGCATGGAGAAGATCACGCCGCCGTACACAAAGAAGATGCCGAGGGGCACCGAGCTTCCGTTGAGGCCCGGGAAGGCCGTAAGGGTTGAAGATAAAAGGTGCAGGCCGTCAATAACGGGGAAACCGAGCAGCATGAGTGAGAAGCCGGTCATGAGCAGCGCCGTGGCAATCTTTCCGGGAAAGACCACATCGATGGGGCGACGGTGATAATGACGCACGATGAGCGTGCCAAGGCCCAGGTAGATGTCGCGACCGATGATGAGTACGCAGACCCAGATAGGCAGCTCGCCACGGACCACCAGGCCCAAGACGCCCGTAAACAGCAGCGCGCGGTCGCAGATGGGGTCCATGACTTTGCCGAGCCACGAAACCGTCTTGGTCATGCGGGCGATCTGTCCGTCCATCCAGTCGGTGGAGGCGGCGATGGCATAGATCACGATGGCGACGACGCGGTTGTTGTCCGTCACAAACAGGTATAAAAAGACGAGCGTGAGGACCAGGCGCGTTAAGGTAATGAAATTGGAGATCGTAAAGATCTTATTCGACGGGTAATCGGAAGTGCCGATAAGCTCCTTTTTGATCTTCTTTTTGATGCCCACAGGACTCCCCCGCTGGTTAACGACAAAACTTTCGATACTATACCCGTTCCGGCGATGTCTATCCAGCGCAAGCATAGAGAGTCCAGACTTGTGGAGGACGTTGCTGGTCGGCACGTGGAGTCGCATTTGTGTACATCAGCCCCCAAACATGTCGAAAAATGTCGATTTTGGTGGCTAATGTACACGTTTTGATTCGGTAATCACATCGATCGGGAATGTTGTTGCTTTAAGCAAAATAATCATGGTGCTTAAAACAAAAAAGGTCAGGCACTAGGTGCCTGACCTACAAACTTCTGGTCGGGACGACTGGATTCGAACCAGCGACCCCTTGACCCCCAGCGGGGTCAGAATGACCCTGACCTGTGCTTATTTTGTTAAAACACGCGCAGATAGCGCAAGTAGCGCATTTCCGCATTTGTAAATTTTACCAGCTCAGCGTGGTCTGTCCAGATAGCATATTATCGGCTTCGAGGAGCGCGGTGCAGCCGATGATTTAATCAACGGGGGTAGGAGCCCCGAATCGTCGCCTCTCCGGGTTCCCGCAGGTGGGCCCGCCTGTTTCTAATCAACTGCGGATTTAGGAGCAGACATGCAGAACGAGAAATGCAGCAATAAAACCTTACGCGTATGCGGAGCCGGCGGCGTGAGGAAGAACAAGGGCAAATGGCAGGCTGTCGTGACGGTGGCCGACGAGATGACCGGGAAGAAGGTCCAGAGGACCAGGAACACCGGCGTGCCCTGCCTGAAGCAGAGCACGCGGGGAAAGGCGGCGGCGATGCGCGTCCTCGCGGAATTCAGGTCGGAGGTCGAGCTGGAGCTCGCCGAGGCCGAGGAGGCAAGGACCGCTGTCGGCGCCGGGCTTCCCGCCGAACAGCGGGATGACTACGCCGCGCTGCCGCTCTCCGAGGCGCTCGAGAAGTTCATCGACTTCTGCCTGGAGATGAACAGGATCACCCCGACGACCCGCGACGACTACCACTACAGCGCCCTGCACATCGAGCGAGACGAGCTGGGTCTGGTCCCCGTGAACGAGGTGACGACCGACGACGTCAACGCGTGGTCGAGGCGCAGGATCGCCCTGGGCACGGCGCCCGACACGCTCAACAAGTCCTTCAAGCTCGGCAAGCGGCTCTACGCCGTCCTGCTGAAGAGGAGCAACGACACGATCGGGAGGAACCCGTTCGACGGCGCCCTCGCGCCCAGGGTCATCGCCAGGCCCAGGAACGCGCTGCGCTCCGACCTCGTGCCGAAGCTCAACTCGGTGACCTCGATGATGTCGGACTCGACCTTCAGGCGGGCGGTCGTGCTCGCCCTGCACACCGGGATGCGCATCGGCGAGGTCTGCGGCCTGCGGTGGTGCGACGTCGACTTCGAGTCGGGGATCATCACGGTCAGGCACTCCGTGGCCTACGTCAAGGACAGGGGCTCCTTCATCAAGGACACCAAGAACCACGACCTGAGGACGATCCCCATCGACCCGGTGGGCCTGCTCCCCTTCCTGAAGGAGATCCACGAGATCGATTCGCAGAGGCTCCGGGAGGCGTCGACCCTCGGCCTGCGCGACCTCGCGGACAGCTACGTCGTGTCGCGGCCGGACGGCTCCTTCGCCACCACCAGCTACATCCGCAGGGCGTTCAAGACGTTCTCGGAGACCAACGGCCTCATGGGCACCAACGACGAGCTGATAACGTTCCACGGCCTGCGCCACACCTTCGCGACGCAGTGGATCCGCCACGGCGGCGACATCAAGGCGCTGCAGTCGATCCTCGGGCACAAGGACGCCATGGTCACGCTCAACGTCTACGCCGACATCGAGCCGATGTCCAAGATCCAGAACATGCTGCGCGTGTCGCCGAGCCTGTGGCGCGGCTACCTCGGCCTGAGGGTGGACCCCGGCCCCATGTTCCAGCAGAAGATCCGCGAGGCGATCGAGACGCTCGAGGCGTTCGGCTACGGCATCTCCGAGCCCGACGACCGCAACGTCCTCATCCGAGACGTACAGACAATCAGCCGCCTCTACCCCACCGAGTACGCGGCAGTGCTGGGGGCCATCCCGACCGAGGCGACCGGGGTCGAGTAG
>WGSR01000161.1 GCA_014871545.1 Collinsella sp.
ACGACTAGTCAAACAAGAACGTCCCCAACGACTAGTCGTTTAAGAACGTCCCCAACGACTACTTGCGCTAGTGCATAAGTCACGCTAATAGTCAAGCCATGTCTGTTTAAACAAAATAGCGGCAGTACAAGCGCATTCGCGCTTGCCTAAAATCAATATTAATGAACAGCCTGCTTGTATCTGTAAAATGCATGGCTTGATGAGCGACGCCTTGGCGTGTAATGAGTCAAATAGCAGTAACGTAATCAACTTGTAACAAACCTAGACGTTTAAACAAATAAACCAACCTTTTGCGAATTTAGCTATAATTCCACAAACCAAACAGGTATACTTCTTTAATGTCGTGTAGGAAATACGTAGACAAAAAGGAGGTTATGTGATGGTAAGTATTGTTCTTGCTAGCCACGGGGACTTGGCTGCTGGAATCAAGCAGACGGGCTCGATGGTCTTTGGCGATCAGCCGTCTGTAGCCGTGGTCTCGCTCGAGCCGAGCATGGGCCCCGACGACTTCCGCGCCAAGGTCGAGGAGGCAGTCGCTTCCTTCGAGGACCAGGAGCAGGTGCTCTTCCTCGTTGATCTGTGGGGCGGCACGCCGTTCAACCAGATCAGCGGGCTCATCGAGGGCCACGATTCCTGGGCTATCGTCACCGGTGTCAACCTGCCTATGCTCATCGAGGCATATTCGCAGCGCTTTGACGCAAAGAACACTGCACATGCGATCGCAAAACATCTCGTGACTGAGGCTAAGGCTGGCGTGCGCGTCAAGCCCGAGTCTCTGGAGCCCGAGGAGAAGAAGCCGGCTGCGGCCGCCGCTACTCCTGCAGGCGCCATCCCTCCGGGAACGGTCATCGGCGATGGGCACATCAAGATCGCCCACGTCCGTATCGACACCCGTCTGCTTCATGGCCAGGTGGCCACCACGTGGACCAAGCAGATCAACCCCAACCGCATCATCGTGGTTTCCGACGGCGTTGCTCACGACGAGCTCCGCAAGACCATGATCGAGCAGGCTGCCCCTCCGGGAGTCCATGCCAACGTCGTTCCCATCAAGAAGATGGCCGAGGTCGTCAAGGACACGCGTTTTGGTGACACCAAGGCCATGCTGCTCTTCGAGAACCCGCAGGATCTGCTCAAGGCCATCGAGGCCGGCGTCGACATCAAGGAAGTCAACATCGGTTCCATGGCTCACTCCAAGGGCAAGGTCGTCGTCACCAACGCCGTCGCTATGGGCGATGACGACGTCAAGACTCTCGAGGCCCTCAAGGCCAAGGGCGTCAAGTTCGAGGTCCGCAAGGTTCCTTCGGATTCCTCCGAGGATCTCGACGCCATGTTGAAGAAAGCTAAGGCCGAACTGGCCGCTCAAGCATAGTAAAGGAGGGTCCGATACATGTCTGCAATCACTATTCTGCTTGTTGCGATTGTCGCGTTGCTTGCCGGTATGGAAGGCATTCTGGATGAGTTCCAGTTCCATCAGCCGCTCGTGGCATGCACGCTTATCGGTCTCGTAACCGGTCACCTTCAGGAGGGCATCCTCCTGGGCGGTTCGCTCCAGATGATGGCCCTTGGCTGGGCTAACGTCGGCGCCGCTGTCGCGCCTGACGCCGCTCTGGCCTCGGTCGCTTCTTCGATCATCATGGTGCTCGCCCTCAACGGTGGCGCCACCGATTCGGCCAAGGCCGTTACCACCGCTATCGCCGTCGCCGTCCCGCTGTCGGTCGCTGGTCTGTTCCTGACCATGATCTGCCGTACCATTGCTACCGCTATCGCTCACGCCATGGACGGTTGCGCCGAGAAGGGCGACTTCTCCGGCATCGAGCGCTGGCAGTATGTTGCCATCCTCATGCAGGGCCTTCGTATCGCCATCCCGGCAGTGCTTCTGTGCGTCATCCCGGCCGAGGCCGTTACCAACGCGCTTAACGCTATGCCCAACTGGCTGTCCGGCGGCATGGCTGTCGGCGGCGGCATGGTCGCTTCCGTCGGTTACGCCATGGTCATCAACATGATGGCCACCAAGGAGACCTGGCCGTTCTTCGTCCTCGGCTTTGTCCTTGCTGCCATCCCTCAGCTCACGCTGATCGCCCTTGGTCTCATCGGCATCTCCCTTGCCCTCATCTACCTTGGCCTTAAGGATCTGGCCAAGCAGGGTGGCGGCATGGGCGGTGGCTCCGGCGACCCGCTCGGCGACATTCTGAACGATTACGAGTAGGAGGGGAGTGATACATATGGCAGAGAACAAGATTCAGCTCACCAAGGCTGACCGCAAGAAGGTTTGCTTCCGTCATCAGTTCCTTCAGGGCTCGTGGAACTACGAGCGTATGCAGAACGGCGGCTGGTGCTTCGCAATGATCCCTGCGATCAAGAAGCTCTACACCAGCAAGGATGACCAGATTGCCGCTCTTAAGCGCCACCTGGAGTTCTATAACACCCACCCCTATGTTTCCGCCCCCGTCATTGGCGTTACCCTCGCTCTCGAGGAGGAGCGCGCCAACGGTGCCCCGATTGACGACGTCGCCATCCAGGGCGTCAAGGTCGGTATGATGGGCCCGCTCGCCGGCGTCGGTGACCCCGTCTTCTGGTTCACCCTTCGCCCGATTCTGGGCGCTCTGGGCGCTTCCCTGGCCATGTCCGGCAGCATCGTCGGTCCGCTGCTGTTCTTCTTCGCGTGGAACATCATCCGTTACGCTTTCCTGTGGTACACGCAGGAGTTTGGCTACAAGGTCGGCTCCTCCATCGCCAAGGACCTCTCCGGTGGTCTGATGGGCAAGGTCACCGAGGGCGCTTCCATCCTGGGTATGTTCATCATCGGCGCCCTGGTCGAGCGCTGGGTGTCCATTTCCTTCACCCCGATCGTCTCCACGGTCAAGCAGTCTGCTGGCGCCTTTATCGACTGGGCTAGCCTGCCCTCCGGTTCCGAGGGTATCAAGGAAGCGCTGACGATGTACAACTCCGTCGGTGCTACCGCCCTTGATCAGATGAAGGTCACCACGCTTCAGGCCAACCTCGATCAGCTCATCCCCGGCCTTGCCGCCGTGTGCCTGACCCTGCTGGTCTGCAAGCTCCTCAAGAAGAAGGTCAGCCCGATCGTCATCATCCTGGCTCTCTTCGCCGTCGGCATCATCGGTCGCTTCTGCGGCTTCATGTAAGCACGCTTCGGCTTAAGACCGAGAATTGCTAGGCAAGGGCTTTTGAGCCATTGAAACGGACCGCACCCGGTGGGTACACTGGATGCGGTCCGATTGTTTTATTTGGAGGGCGAGGCGCGCATGGCGCAATCTCAGAACAGCACGGTCGATCTGGCAACGCCGGCAACCTGCCTGATGGGGCTTACCAGCCACGGTAACGTGATGGTGGGCAATAAGGCGTTCGAGTATTACAACGAGCGCAATCCCGAGGATTATATTCAAATTCCGTGGGACGAGGTCGACTATATTGCCGCCGAGGTTTTGCGCGGCACCAAGAAGATTACGCGTTTTGCCATCTTCACCAAGGATAACGGTCACTTTACGTTTTCGACGCGCGACGACAAAGAGACGCTTCGTGCGGTCCGCAAGTACGTCGACGAGGATAAGCTCGTGCGTTCGCCCGACTTTATCGATGTGACTGCCAAGGGCGCCAAGAGCATCCCCTCCGTTATCAAAAACCTCTTCCACAAAGGTAACTAGCTCCTCATAAGTTGCGGTGAAATAGTTCCTAAATACGGCTTTAGGTGCTTTAGGCAAGAACTATTCCACCGCAACTTCGAAGTCTAGTCATGCGACGTATTGCGATGCAGTAAATCTGCTACACTAGTACAACATGCCTCCGTAGCTCAGGGGATAGAGCACCGCTCTCCTAAAGCGGGTGTCGACGGTTCGAATCCGCCCGGGGGCACCAGA
>WGSR01000162.1 GCA_014871545.1 Collinsella sp.
GGCTATATTCGAGGGGTACGTTCGCGTACCCCTCTTTTTTTGTCGCGATACCGTTACTTGTTTGTTGGGAGCGCCCATGACTGCGCCGTCTGATTTCAATTCGACCCCCGAGCTTGACGCCACGTTCGTATTTCGCGTGGCCTATGATGGCTCGTCGTATAGCGGATTTGCCGAGCAGCCGGGACAGACGACGGTTGCGGGTGAGCTGCGCCGCGCTATCGAGACGCTGCTTCGCCGTCCGATCGATCTGACGTGCGCGGGGCGTACCGATGCCGGCGTGCATGCCGTGGCTCAGTACATCAGCGTGCCCGTAACGGACGCTGAGCTCGCTTGTACGCGCCGTAGGTGGCTGCGGGCCATGGATGCCCTGCTGCCCAAAGATATCGCCATAAACGAGGTCTACAAGGCCCGTAAAGGCTTTTCTGCACGTTTTGACGCGCGTTCCCGTACGTATACGTACCGTATTGCCGATCGAGATGCGCGCCCCGTGCTGTCCCGCGGTGCCGTGTGGTGGCATCGCTATCCCCTCGACGTCGATGCGATGGCGGCCGCCTGCCCTGCGCTTTTGGGCGAGCAGGACTTTAAAAGCTTTTGCAAGGTTGCCTCTGCCGTGGGCAAACCTACGCACCGCTGCGTAATGCGCGCCGAGTTTGGCCATGAGGTTGCGTTTGGCGAGGACATCCTGACGTTTACCATCGAGGGCAATGCGTTTCTGCATTCGATGGTCCGTACGATCGTGGGCACGCTTGTCGAGATTGGCATGCATCGCCGTGAACCCGAGTGGATGCGCGAGGTCATCGATGCTTGCGACCGTACCGCTGCGGGCCCCACGGCTCCTGCCTGCGGCCTTACGTTTATGGGCGTAGATTACGATCCCGCCGAGCTTGTCGTGCTCGACTAGGGGAGGGCTCGACGCGTCGTGCGTCGACACCTGTCATCTGTGGGCTGCGCGTGTGCAACATCTGTTCTTGGCGTGCAATACAACCGGTGTCTCATTGCTTTTATTGGCGGGGTGTACCATGAACCACGGTTTGATTCATTGCTGTCGAGAGGACGGATAACTTGGTTCGACGTGGCTCGCATCCGCGACTTTCGGTGATCCTTGTGGTAGAAGGTTCGCCCAGCTATGCGATGCGTGCGCTCGAGAGCATCCAGAACCAAGACCTCTACGATTTGCAGATTGTCGTTGTCTGCCGCGATGCTGCGCCCGGTGTGCGCCATTCGCTTCAAGTTGCTGCCGACAGGGACATTCATATTGATTTGATTGACGTCGAGGACGCGAAGCGCGGTGCTTGTCTTCGTGCCGGTTTTGATACCTCGCGCGGCTCTCAAATCATCGCCATGAACGCCGATGAGTGGTTTGCTCCGCAGGCCCTTTCCAAGATGGTCGATATCGCGTGCGATACTGCGGCAGACATTGTGCTCCCCTCGGTGTCGCTCGATCGATACGATGCGCATCGCGAGCGTCATTCGCGCGTCTTGGATGCTGCCTCTATTGCCATAGAAGACGAGTCTTCTATGGTGACTGGGCTGCCCCAGTTGATTTTGGGCGGCCTAGTCGCTCAGACCTCTGGCGTGATGTATAGCCGTCCGCTGTTTGAGGCATGCCTGTCGCGCGGCAAGGCGTACCGTACGGTTGAGTTTATGGCTTATGCGCTCTCGCAGGCACGATTCGTGTCCGGCTGCGGCGACGCTTGTTTCCACGCGGCGGCACCTAAGCTTATAGATGCCTTTGATCCCACCATGTATGCCAGGATATCCGATGACACTCGAGCGCTCGACAAGCTTGCGGACTCTCTCTCGGAAGCAGACAGCGGTGGTCGGCTCAAGCTGGCAAGCCAAAAGTTCTACTTTGCCGGACTGGTCGCCTGCATCGAGAATTTGTGTCTGAGCCCGCATGGGGTGTCGTCAATCGAGCGTTCCGCCCGCATGCGTGATATGCTCGATGCGCCTCGAACCCGTCAGATGGTCGCTGCGCTCAAGGATAACCATCGGGGGCTCGGTCTGTTGTTTGGGCCGATCGCCAGCGCCAAGCCCGCGCGCTGCGTGATGTGTACGCATCTGGCAGCTTTTCTTAACCGGACGGGCACAAAAACCGCCTAAACGGCTCATTTCGAAACAAACTTGCATAGAATTGTTTCGAAATGCGTTCTTATACACAAAAGCCTTCAAATAGCGTTAAACTATTCAATCACTGATTGATTGTCTCCGCCATCTTTTGGAGAGAGGGTTTGTATGGCTAAAAAACGCAATGGGCGCCAGGATGCCATTAGAGATATTGTGCGCAATAAGGACGTCCGCACGCAGCGCGTGCTGGTCGATGAGCTCCGCGCTATGGGCTTTGATTGCACGCAGGCGACTGTCTCTCGCGATATTGCCGATATGGGGCTGCGTAAGCTCCCTGAGGGCATCTATGTTCTGGCAGAGGACCTGCACCTGCAGCGTATGGTTTCCGAGCTCGTTACGGGCGTTCTGCGTACCGATAATCTGGTTATGATCAAGGCTCAGCCTGGCACGGCTTCCGGCATCGCCGCCGCCGTTGATGCGGCAGAGTTGCCCGATGTGCTTGGCTCGCTTGCCGGCAACGATACGATTTTGGTCATTGCCCAGACGGCCGAGGACGGCGAGCGTCTTGAGGCGCTGATCAATAAGCTGAGCAATTCTCGCAAGTAGGCGTGCGGGTCGTGCGCTCGGCACTGTGTGCGTGACATGGTGGCTTGTAAGGGGGTATCGACGTTGGTCGGTACCCCCTATATTGTTTGCCGGTATAAAGACCGTCCACCAGGTCGCTTTAAACTAAAAGGCCCCCGAGCACTTTAATAAGCTGCTCGGGGGCCTTGTTGCTAATGGCCGGATGAATTTCTAGCCAACAGTATCGTCAGGCGTGGGCGAGGGGTCGGGAGTGGGCGTAGGCGTGGGCGTGGGCGTGCCGCCATCGCCGCCGGTCGAACCACCAGTGGAACCGCCCGTCGAGCCACCGGGCGTACCGGTGTCGCCGGTGGTGTCGCCGCCCGTAGTCTCGGTGGTCGTGGTCGTCGTGGTAGTCGTCGTGGTGGTTTCCTCTTCGTCCTCGTTCTCGTCCTTGTCGTCGATCTCCGTCTTCTTGGTGTTGTTGGTGCCGTAGAACTTCCAGACGCTGTTGTTCTTGTAGGTGGGCGCCGTTCCGGTCGCAAACTCCTCGCGCTCGGTACCGGTCAGAACGGTGTTCATAAACCGCTTAAAGACAGGCAGGTTGGTGCTGTCGCCCAGCAGGTCCGTGCCGTATTTTTGGATGGGGATCTCACCTGCGGAATAGCCGGTCCACAGGGCGCACGCCAGCTGCGGGGTATAGCCGCAGAACCACAGGTTGGTGGTGTTGTCGGTGGTGCCCGTTTTGCCGGCATAGGGCTGGTTGACGCTCAGGGCGCCGGCAGCACCCGTACCGCCGCCCTTCATGACGCCGGACAGAACATCGGTGACCGCGGCGGCCTCGCCCTCGGTAAGTACCTGTGAGGGATTGTCGGTGTGCTGGTACAGCACCGAACCGGTACGAGAGTCAATCTCGGTGATGGCGATCGGCTGGCGATAGTAGCCGCCGTTGGCAAACGTCGCGTAGGCGGCGGCCATCTCGAGCGGCGAGATCGAGCCGGTGCCGAGGGTCATGACGGGAACGTCCTCGATGTTGTCCTTGGCGGGATCGATGCCGAGCTTTTTGACGAGCGAGATGATCTTGCTGTTGCCGACGGCTTCCGCCACCTGGATGTAGCCGGTGTTGGAGGAGTATGCCGTCGCCTGCTTAAGCGTGATGTTGCCATAGCTATGGTTGGCGTAGTTTTGGACCTCGGTCGTGGTGCCCTTGGCCTTGAGCGGCGAGTTGCAGTTGAGGGTGACGT
>WGSR01000163.1 GCA_014871545.1 Collinsella sp.
CAGTCGACGGTGATGCTAAAGACTCGGCTTACGCCGGCATGGCCCCGAACCCGTCCATCAAGAACAGCCTAAGAACCAGCTTGATGACATATCCCGGTTTGACTTCAGCCGCGTCAAAGACGTGGCGCTCGGCGAGCTCGCTGCAGTATGCATAGATGTCGCGGATAAGGTCCGCGCCCGAAAGCGTAAACATGTAGCCTGCGTCCGAAAGCGCATTGGGTGCGGCGGGCAACTTGGCCATGTGGCAGAACGTTTGCAGGTCGGGCGCCATAACATTCTGGTAGTCGAGGTGGCCGCTGGCATCCTGTGCGGCAAGCTCCAATTGGCGCACAAAATCCAGCGCCGCCGCTAACACAAAGCTCGGCGTAGGCGCATTGACGTCCTGAGTGGTCGCCACAAGCCTGCCCGCCGCCTGCGTGACAAGCCAAGCGACCTCGCGCTGGCAACGCACAGCCTTGCGCGTAACCGGCTTGATGGACGAAGAAGAAACGCTCCCCTTAGGCGGATTCGAAGCAGCCATAAGACCCTCTCATGAACAATCCGGCCCAACAAGCCCGGATGAAACACGTGCTACATCAGTATACAGGGAAGTGGGGTAGCGGGGTACAAGCGCGCCAGCGGCAAACCGAGAGCATCAACGATGTGCCGATCGCGGAATGAGATCTCGTAATAATTGACTTCCGGCCATATTATTGAGGGGCATGACTCGCGTTCGTATGGTTGTAGGTGCTGGCGATGAACGACATTGACCTTGCTGTTCCGTTGATGGATGGACCAAGCTATGACCGCGCCTGCAGTCTCGTGCCTTCCGAATACGTTGAGGCATGGGAGTGGTTTCTGGGTGAGGAACAGCGCGGCGGCGTTTGGACCAGCCTTCCGCACCACACCAAGGAAGATAGCCCTCAGTATCAGTATCGTTTGAGAATTGGCTCGGACTTCTTTCCCGTAACGCGGGATTCAGGGATCTTCTGGCCGGGCCAGGATCGGGTGAAGCAAGATCCCAATAAGATCTTTGCGCTTTCGGTCCATAACTCTAAAAAGAGCTTCTACACCGATGTGCCTCCGCTCTATTTGGACGATGGCACGTGGGTCATTAAGTATTCGGTTCAAGCGCCAGGCGCCGTTGGTTCTCGAGACCAAGACTATAACCGTAAAATGCTCAACTGCATGGAATGTGGCGTTCCGGTCGGAGTCATATTTGCAACCGAGGTGGGCTACAAGGTGCTCGGCCTTGCGTTTGTTGAGCGGTTCGAGCCCGAAAACGGATGGTTTGTTCTGCACGGTCCTGTTCATAAAGGCGGACCGGACCCTCGTTTTGCACCCGACATGAGTTATCTGAAGCACATGCCCGTCGATATTGAGTTTGCCGGACAGGGTGCGACCGACGACGAAAAGGTCCGCTATGCGTTAAGGCGCGAGCGATTGGGGCAGCAATGGTTCCGCAAGCAGCTCGTTGCCGCCTATGACGGCCGTTGCGCGGTGTCGGACTGCGGCGTCAGCGAAGCTCTGGAGGCTGCACATATCGAGAATTACTCGGGACCCAAATCGCAGGTTGCCAGCAATGGCATTCTGCTTCGGCGCGATCTTCATTCCCTATTTGATGCTCACCTGATTTCGTTTGAGCCTGTTTGCGGCGAATATCGGCTGTGCGGATCGTACCTGCTGGATAAGACCGACTACGCTTCCTTTGCGGGTGCGACGCTAAGGCAGCCGAATGAGCGTCAGTGGCGACCCAATACGGTGTTTCTTGAGGCCCATCGCATTGAGTTCGATCGCTCGGAAAAGAAGCGTGAAAAGGCGGGGCTTCTGCCGTATTAGCGTATTTGGCTTTGGTATTCTTTGACGATCGTGTTGTTTGATCGGATCGCGTGGCGATACAATCTCGCGCACGCCCGCCGGTGCATGCTCTTCCTGTTTTGTATAGCGAGAGGGGAGCGTGTATGAGCTGGCGAGGCGATATTGCGATGGGGAAGTACGGAAAACTGCCGTGTGCCCTTATAGACAACAATATGTTTCCGAGCGTAGAGGTTGATTGCGGGTCGTTTGTCGTCACCTGCCCTTGCTGCGGCTCGCAAATACCGTGTCTCGATATTCGGTTCATCGATGCGCGCGACAGACTCAGCGACGAAGTGAGAAAACAGACAGGCGTTCATATGCCGGTGTATCCGGAGAAATGCCCTGTTTGTGGCCTCGATATCGTGTATGACGCCGGCGACGAGGGATAGGTGATGCGGAGGAGCTGGCTGTGAAGGCTTCTCCGTCTCTACAAATAAACCCCCTCACCGAGTTGCCTGTGGAACTCGGCGTGATGGTCGCGTGCCCAGGTAAAGAGCGCCTGGTCAAAGTCGGTGCGCGTGGTCGGGACGCCAAAGACGCCGGCAACTTCGACGCGTATAAACTCCAGTGCCGGCAGCTTGTTGATGGCAGTGAGGGCAAACGGGGACGAGGGCTCCTCGAACAGATAGCGGCTGCCTTGCAGCGCGTCGCAACTGGTGCACGTGTTGCCGAGCGACGGGGCTTTGGAGGCTCGCGCGCCTACGGGCTTGTAGCCGCAGCGCTTATGAAGGTAGTCGCGGATCTCGCCCGGCACGCAGCCAAGAGCGGGCACGATGGCGAGTGCGTTGGCGTTGGCCGTGTCGATGGCAATGTGCCCGGACTCGTTGGGCGCGTGCGCGATGGCGACGCTCTCGTCGTTATCGGTTCGATAGGGAATGCCGAAGGCCGCGACCGAGGTCTCTTTGTGACACTTCCAGCACTCGCGCTTGCCCAGTACTAGATATATATACGGCGCTGAGGGGTCGGATCGGTCAACACCGGGCAGCCACTCGGCAAAGGGCTCGGGGTTGACGCCGCCGGGTACATACCAGACCTTCTTGGTCCGGTCCCATTTGGCGCCCAGCGCCTTGGCTTCTTCTTTGTGCGAAAAGGGGACATCGAGCTCGGTGCGCATGGCGGCTCCTTGGTGCTGCAGGTGCAAGTGGCCCAAGGATACCGCAGGGCGCAGACATCGCGGCGTTTTGCTGAGAAGTTGCGGTGCGGACTGATTGGTTATGCCGATGGATATATCGGCAAGTAGATGGTCGGCTTTTGGCTAGTTGGGCGGTTGGAACTGCCGGCGGATTTGGCGACATAAAACAAAACAGCCCAGAGGACATAGCCTCTGAGCTGCGAACATTTGGTGGGCGTTAGAAGATTTGAACTTCTGACCTCTTCCGTGTCAGGGAAGCGCTCTCCCCCTGAGCTAAACGCCCGATCAAGGGTACGCAAGCGCGCAAGGGATAATATAACGGAGCCTGAACTCGGTGGCAAGAACATTTTTAAAAATCGCTTACATTGTGGAATTCGGGGGCTTTGTCATATCCATCTCAAAAGTGCCTGCTGCCGCGATTTGGCTGTCGCATAATGCAAGGCCATTGCGGTATCGAGCTATGGAAAGACGCCTGCGGAATTGTCCTACCGATAAGCGGACAAGCCTCCAGCTGGTGACTTCGCCGTGGTAAGGTAAGCCGAATTGTTTCCAGGCTGTTTCGGGGGAGTGGAATGAGCAAAGAGTGTGTCGAGCAGGTCGAAGGCGCAGGGGCTTCGGTGCCGATGACCGATATATCGAACATTGATGTGCCCGAGGGCACCGACGAGCTCAGCCGCAACACCCGTCGCGCCTGGCGCGAGCGCCTTAACGATGCGTCGTCGCGCAAGATGATCACGGGCGTTTTGGCTACGCTGGTGGGCGGTTCGTTTTGGGGCTTCTCGGGCACCAGCGCGAGTTTTTTGTTCGATACCTACCATGTCGATACGCTGTGGCTTATGAGCGTGCGTCAGATTCTCGCCGGCCTGCTCTTTATGGC
>WGSR01000164.1 GCA_014871545.1 Collinsella sp.
CGCCGTAGCCGCCGCGTCCCGGATTTGATCGGGCCGAGCCGGCGGTATAGATGACCTTCACGGGCTTCCTTTCATTGGGTACGTTTCGTGTGAGTGACCATTGTAGCGCCATGCCCGCCGGGGGCTAGCAATCTACGATTTCTACCCCGTCTTCTGACAGTTAGTTGGCATGGATGATGCGGTTAAGTTCGTCGAGGTATTGCTGCAACAGGGGAGAGGGCTTGCGCTCGTCGTGCATGATATAGCCTACGTGCATCGTTGGGGCGTCTGCTAACGGGATCGATGCCATACCCCATTGCATTTCATTGGAGAGGACACCGGTCGACAGGGTGTAACCGTTCGACGTGATAAGTAAGTTGGTAAGTGTTCCACGGTCCGAGATTCGTATGTTGCGGTCGCAAGGGATATAGCTAAAAGGTTCCTCGGCGTAATAGAAGGAGTTCGAGGTTCCCTGCTCAAAGCTGTAGCGCGTATAGGGCGTGAGGTCGGCAAGGGACAGCTGAGGGCGGCGTGCGAGCGGGTGACGCTCGCTAACGAACACGTGGACTTTCGCATCAAAGAGGGGATGAAAGCTCGCTCGGGCATCGGTAAAGGCCTTCTGCAAGACACGGGTATTAAAGTCGTCCAGATAGAGGATGCCGATGTCGCTGCGAAACGCGCGCACGTCGTCGATGATCTGCGCTGTGGTGGTCTCGCGCATGATGAACTCGAACTTGCTGTCGCGGCAGCGCTCGACCACGTTGACAAAGGCCTCGACCGAAAACGCGTAGTGTTGGGCCGAGATGGCAAGGCGGGCCTGAGGTGTACCGCCGTCCTCGTAGCGGGCCTCGAGCATGTCGGCCTGCTCTACGACCTGGCGTGCATAACCCAAAAGCTCGGTGCCGTCGTTGGTGAGTGCAACACCGCGGCTAGAGCGCGTAAAGATTTCGATATGAAGTTCCTGCTCTAGGCTTTTGACGGCGTTGGAGATATTGGACTGTGCCGTATAGAGGCGCTGGGCTGCGGCGTTGATCGAACCGGACTCTGCAACGGCGATCAAAAAGCGAAGCTGTTGGAGGGTCATCGGCGCCCATCCTTTCGAGTGCTATCTACAAAACCGATAACAGATTAGCGCTTTTAAGTGATTGACCCGGGGAGACGATGCTCGTACTATTCAAAACACACAAAGGCGGTAGGTAATTAAGCTGACCACGGAACCGGGATGTCAAAAGGAGGACCGCATATGAACTACTTGCTAAGACGAATGCCGGGCTCCTGTTTGCGCCCGTCGGCGTGATCAGGAGACAGCGACTTACTTCTCTCTAATTTATTTACTTTTGTTCGATCAAGGAGATCATCATGAGCCAGTTCATCAACAACCCCGAGCACACCTTTGGTTTCGATACCCTGCAGCTTCACGTTGGCCAGGAGAGCGCCGATCCCGCATCCGACTCCCGCGCCGTGCCTATCTACCAGACCACGAGCTATGTGTTCCGCAATTCCCAGCACGCCGCCGACCGCTTTGGTCTTGCCGATGCTGGTAACATCTACGGCCGTCTGACCAACTCCACCCAGGGCGTCTTCGAGGACCGTATCGCCGCACTCGAGGGCGGCGTGGCAGGTCTCGCCGTCGCCTCCGGTGCTGCTGCCATCACCTATACTCTGCAGGCTCTTGCTCAGGCCGGTGACCACGTGGTGGCTCAGAAGACCATCTACGGCGGCTCCTACAACCTGCTGGAGCATACGCTCTCCCAGTTTGGCGTCGAGACCACGTTTGTCGATGCGCATAACCTGGAAGAGGTCGAGGGCGCCATCAAGGACAACACCACGGTCATCTATCTCGAGACGCTCGGCAACCCCAACTCCGACATCCCCAACATCGACGCCATCTCCGAGATCGCCAAGAAGCACGGTCTGCCGGTTGTCGTCGACAACACCTTCGGCACCCCGTATCTGTTCCGTCCGCTGGAGCATGGTGCCAACATCGTCGTCCACTCCGCAACCAAGTTCATCGGCGGGCACGGCACTTCGTTGGGCGGTGTGATCGTCGACGGTGGTAACTTCGATTGGAAGGCGAGCGGAAAGTACGCCCAGATCGCTGAGCCCAACCCCTCCTACCACGGTGTTTCGTTTGCCGAGGCTGCCGGTCCCGCCGCCTTCGCAACCTATGTCCGCGCTATCCTGCTGCGTGACGAGGGCGCCTGCATCAGCCCGTTCAACGCCTGGGTCCTGCTCCAGGGCACCGAGACCCTGTCGCTGCGCGTTGACCGTCATGTCGAGAACACCAAGAAGGTCGTTGAGTTCCTGGTTGGTGACAGCCATGTTGCCAAGGTGAACCACCCGAGCCTGTCTGAGCACCCCGATCACGAGCTCTATCAGAAGTACTTCCCCCGTGGCGGCGCCTCGATCTTTACCTTTGAGATTAAGGGTGGCCAGGAGGCCGCCTGGAAGTTCATTGATCATCTGCAGGTGTTCTCGCTGCTCGCCAACGTGGCCGACGTCAAGTCGCTCGTCGTGCACCCGGCTACCACCACGCACTCCCAGCTCTCTGCCGAGGAGCTCGCCGAGCAGAACATCACGTCCTCCACGATCCGTCTTTCCATCGGTACCGAGAATGCCGAGGATATCATTTGGGATCTGAAGCAGGCCTTCGCCGCGCTGGACGAGTAAGACGACTTGTGCAAGGACCCCTTGCGACTCGATAGGTATAACTGTATAAAATGCCTGCTCAAGGCACCTGTGCGAACAATGGTTGCACAGGCGCCTTTTTTGCATAGAGAGGGCGCAAAAACAGGGTTTTTGACACGCTTTATGCAATCGAGATGTGGAAAACTCCTGTTGAGAGGATGTGAGTTTTACGCAATTGACGTGCGTCTTTTGAGTAAAACCGCAGGTCGCGATTTGCTCGGGGTACTATGCAGCGCGATCGAATCACACGCAGCTCAAACGCAGCAAAAACGCACTACGGAGGTTTCCAGCTACATGAGGATCGATTCACGAAAACCGAAAGCCGCCGCCCTTTCCGCCGCTCTGACCGTGGCGCTTTTGGCGGGCGCCGGTGCAACCGATGCCCACGCGGCAACACTATCCGATACGGTTGGACCTACGCCGTCCGAGGCGACGCTGGTGCAGCCCGTTGACTATCGCGGCGATGGTTATGGTTCCATGCAGGAGTGGAACGCCTCGATGGAGGCCAAGCGCGATTCCCTTGAGATGCGCGCTCAGATCATTATGAATATGTATGGCGACTATGCTACCGATGACGAGCGTGCTGTGCTGCAGGGTTGCATCGACGGTGCGGGTAGCCTGTTGACGATGGGGGAGGTCGACGCCAAGTCGACCGAGCTCGATGAGCTGCGCGCTGCGCTTGAGGATGCCAAGCGCGAAGCGCTCGAGGCTGCCGCCGAGGCGGAGGCTGCCGAGGCCGCCCAGGCTTCGTACTACAACGCCGGTTACACTCCGTCCTACGCGTCTGCCGCGTCCTACGCGAACGGATCGGGCCTGACGCGCTCTGCGGGTGTCAATAACTACAACGGGCGCCGCGAGACCTATTACAGCAGCAATGTGCTTTATCACTATCGCACGGGCGAATGGACTCAGGATTCTGAGGGCTTCTGGCGCGATTCCGACGGCTATTACGTTGTTGCCGCGGGCGATATGGCCCAGGGCTCGACCTTTACGGGCTCCAAGGGTGATTGCAAGGTCTATGACTCCGGCTGCGCTGCCGGAACCACCGATTACTACACCGGTTGGTAATTTTTCTGCATCACGGATATTTGGCGGACGGGCGTCTTTACCGAGCTTTAGGGCAACGTAAGGACGCCCGTTCTATGTATGCGTTTGAGTTAACAGAGC
>WGSR01000165.1 GCA_014871545.1 Collinsella sp.
GCTGTGCGCACATTGCCATTCCCTGCAACACGTCGCACTACTTCTACGACCAGATTCAGTCGTTTACCAAGGTGCCGATTATCCACATGCCGCGTGAGTCGGTGCGCTATGCCCTGGCGGGTGCGGTGATGGGGGAGTGTGAGTTCGATCCCAACCTGAGCATGCCGTCCGAGCCGGTGCGCAAGATCGGCATCATGGGCACCGACGGCACCGTGGGTGCCGGCGTCTATGGGCGCGAGTGCGAGGCCGCGGGCGTCGAGGTCGTCTATCCCAGCGAGAAGCGCCAGAACGATGTGATGTCGCTTATCTACGATGATGTGAAGGCCGGACGTGAGCCCGATATGGATAAGTTCGACCGCGTGATGTGGGAGTTCGCCCGTAGCGGCTGCGACCGCGTCATTCTGGCCTGCACCGAGCTCTCGGTGCTGCAGAAGTACCGAGAGATGCCCGAGATCACCCTCGACGCCATGGACGTCCTGGTGCGCGAATCCATCATCCGTTGCGGTGCTCCCTACCGCCTCTAGCTTCCGATCTGCCAAAAAGGGACAGGTTAATATTGGTAGGTTTTATCTGGTGAAACAGTAAAGGCCTCGGCTCGTTTGGTGCGAGCCGAGGCCTTTTGCGTTGGGCGGTTGCTGTCGGTGGTGAACTAGAACAGGAAGCCGATGGCGATGAGGGCGATGCTGACGATAAGCACGGCGATGTCTAGGCCCTTGATGGGGTAGCGCTTGTACGAGCTGGCGCGCGTACGCAGATAGAAGCCGCGTTGTTCTGCCGCCAAGGCTGTGGCATCGGTTTTGCCCACGCTTGAGATGAGCAGCGGCACGCACAGTGGCAGCATGAGCTTAAGCTTCTTAATGGGGTTCTTGGTGTCGTACTCGACGCCGCGTGCGGTCTGCGCCTCCATGATGGCGTTCATCTCCTGACCAAACACCGGCACAAAGCGCAGCGCCGTGGTAAAGGTGAAGGCATAGCGATACGGCACGTGCAGCACCTCGACGCAGGCGTTGGCAAGGTCGTTGAGCTTGGTCACCATGAGCATGAGGATGAGTGGTAACGCCACACCCAGCAGGCGCAGACAGGCCTTTGATCCTGTGATGAGACCCGTGTCGGTGATAAAGCCCCACACCACGTTGCCATCGCGCATAAAGGCCAGCTGGAGCACCAGCATGATAAGCGCGAGCGGAATCAGCAACTTGAGCAGCGAGAACAGACGGTCGACGACGCCGGCATAGGCACCCAGCGCAAGGGTGAGTGCCAAAAAGCCCAGCAGCGCCACGTAGGTGTCGGACAAGAAGATGCCGACGATGATGGCGGCGGCGAGGCCCAGTTTGACGACGGGATTCAGGCGATGCAGCAGCGTATCGCCCGGCATGTAGTCGATGACGTTAACCACGGTGGACCATCTCCTTGGCAATTCGAACGACATCGGTGACCTCGCTCACCTGCGCAAAAGCGGGCGAGACGGAAGATGCCAGACGGCGCGAGAGTTCAATAACCTGGGGAGGCTCCACGTAGGCACGCCGCATGAGATCGATGTTCGAGAATAGCTCGTGCGTGCGGCCGCGGTCGAGGATGCGACCGTCGGCCATTACCACAATGCGCTCGGCAAAGTCGGAGACGACTTCCATATCGTGGCAGACCATGATAACGGCGCAACCGCGCTCGGCCATGGTGCGCACCGTTTCCATGACGGTCATGCACTCGCGGTAATCAAGGCCGCTCGTGGGCTCGTCGAGCACGACGATCTTGGGCTCAACCACTACGACGGAGGCAAGCGCCACCATTTGTCGCTGACCGCGCGAGAGCGAGAAGGGCGCCTCGTCGGCCGGCAAGCCAAAGCGGTCGATGACGAGCTGGGCGCGACGCAGGGCTTCGGCGCGGTCGATGCCGGCAAGTTCTAGACCAAAGGCGACCTCGTCGAGCACGGTGTCTTTGCAGATTTGGCGGTCGGGGTTCTGGAAAAGCGTTGCCACTTCGCGTGCGATGCGGCTCGTGGGAACCGATGCCGTGTCCAAGCCCGTAACGCGTACGCTGCCCGATGCGGGCTTGAGCAAACCCGTGAGCAGTTTGGTGAGCGTGGTTTTGCCGGCTCCGTTTTGGCCGACAATGCCCACGAGCTCGCCGGGGTAGAGCGTCAAGTTGAGGTCGTGAACGGCGGCGCCTCCATGGGGGTAGGAAAATTCGACATGGTCAAAGGTGAGCACCGGCTCGGCGTCTTTCGCATGCGGGCGCAGCGATGGCGCGTGCGGGGAGCCTGCGGGCGCCCGGGTGTCGCTTGTCGCACGGTCGGGGTCGACGATTTCCGTGATTAGGCGTTCTGCCTCGTCGACATCCAGACAGGGCGTGCCGCTTACCAAGCCATCGGTCTCGAGGCTGTTGAAGATGCGCGTGGCGCGCGGACAATCGACGCCGATGGTGCGAAGCTCGTCGGTGCGTGCGAAGACCTCGTGTGGCTCGCCCTGCAGCGCGATTTCGCCATGGTTGAGCACGAGCACGCGGTTGCAGTACTCCGAGAGCAGGGCGACCTTTTGCTCAACGACGACGATGGTGATTTCAAGTGCGCGGTTTGCCTCACGCAGCGTCTCGAAGACCAATGTGGAGCTGGCGGGGTCGAGTGCCGCGGTGGGCTCGTCGAGAACCAAGACGCGCGGACGCATGGCGAGGATGGCGGCGATGGCTACCTTTTGCTTCTGTCCGCCCGAGAGGGTGGCGATCTCGCGGTCGCGCAGGTCGCTGATGCCGACGGTCTCGAGCGTTTCGCTCACGCGCTGCTCGATCTGGTCGTGGGGAACGCCAAAGTTCTCGAGGCCAAAGAGCATCTCGTCCTCGACGACCGAAGCGACCATCTGCGTGTCGATATCCTGCAGCACACTGCCGACGATTTGCGACACGGCGGTGAGCGAGACTTCGCAGGTGTCGTGGCCGTCGACCATGACGGACCCAAAGAACGTGCCGGTGTAGTGGTGGGGCACGGCGCCCGACAGGCAGGCGGCAAGCGTGGACTTGCCGGCGCCCGAGGGCCCGATGATGCCGATGAAATCTCCCTTGTTTACGCTGAGCGAGATGTGGCTGACCGCCTGCTCGGTCTGCGTTCCATAGGAGAACGAGACATCGTCGACGTTGATGATCGTTTCCATGGATACCTTTCATAGTCATTGGGGACGTTCTTTAATGACTAGTCGTTTAAGAACGTCCCCAAAAGCTAGCCGTTTGGGACAGTCTTTACCGATGGGGCACTGTGGGTTAGTTGAGCTTCAGGGCCTTCTGGATGGGCAGATAGAGGGCACCGACCAGAATGGCGTTAAAGACGGCGGTCATGGCGACGACGGGCAGCATGGCGGCGGCGAGCTCGCCTACCACGCCGAGCATGGCCATCTTGATGACCATGAAGATGACGCCGGAGACAAAGGTGGTCAGGAAGGTTGCAACAATGGCGATGGCGGGCTTGACCTGACCGTTCTTGCCGGCGGCGTTGACGATGCCGGCCATGAGCATGGCGGCGATGCCCTCGGCGGCAAAATCGACGAACGGCGAAGTGGTGGTGATCTGGATCACGGCAGCTGAGATGAGGCCAATGACGAGCGCCTGGCCGATGTTGGGGCGAACGACCAGGATGGTGAGGCAGAAGGCCGAGATGATGAACTCGGGGCTGATCATGCCGCCCGAGATGCCCGAGATGGCCTTGCCGACGGTGAAGTTGAGGATGAAGCCGGCGGCGAGCAGGATGGCGAGCAGGACGAGAGCACGGACGTCGAGTTTGCCGCGGTCGGCGGTCTGGACGGTGCGGGGCTGGGCGG